>JAPYQX010000388.1 GCA_029937135.1 Nitrospinota bacterium | reverse complement strand
GCCGGCGCCGGGGAAATCTTCACGTTCAGCGCTCGCCTTCCGCATTCGCAAATTGCCGGTGTGTTTACGCGGGCCGATATATACGTATCGCTCAACAGGATGGGAAACTTGAGTAACGCCAACCTGGAGGCGATGGCTTATGGTTGTTGCATCGTGATCCCCGAATCGCGGCCCGATTCGGGAATTGATGTCGATACGGATCGATTGATTCCGGCGGACGCGGCCCTCAGGGTGTCCCACGGAAATCCGGCGGAATCCCTGGCCGGGACCTTGGCTGACCTGTGTGATCGCCCGGACAGACGGGACTCATATGCCCGCAACGCTGTTCGTCTTTCGAAAAATATTTTGACCGGATGGCCGGAGCGGATCGGCCGGGAACTTGAGTTGATTTCGCGGATTTCGCGGGGGGAAGCGCCTCTTCTCCCGGATGGGCAGGGGGAGATTCGATGAGTGGTATTCGCGTGGGCGTCATCGGTTCGGGGTATTGGGGCCGAAATCACTTGAGAAATTTTCATGCGCTTGATTCGCTCGCTGCGTTTTGCGATAGCGATGATTCGGTAATCGAAGGGTTGGCGGGAAAATATCCCGGTGCGAAACCCTATACGGACCCCGAGGCGTTTTTCGAGGACTCCGGTTTCGACGGAGTGGTCATCGCGACCCCCTCGGTGACTCACGGCGAACTTGTCCGGCGGGCCCTGGAAGCCGGCAAGCATGTATTTGTCGAAAAGCCGCTTTGCCTCGATCCGGACGAGGCCCGTTCTGTCGGCATCCTCGCCGAAAAGCTGGGGCTCACCCTGATGGTAGGGCATTTGCTCCTCTATCATCCGGCCTTCAGGTCGCTGAAGGGCGTGCTTGAATCCGGGCGGCTGGGAAAGCTCCGTTATATTTACTCGAATCGTTTAAGCCTCGGGAAAATCAGGCGCGAGGAAAACGCGCTCTGGTCCTTTGCCCCGCACGACCTTTCCATGATTTTAAATCTCACGGGGAAAATGCCCCATTCGGTCATGACCTGCGGCGGGACCTATCTGTCGCCCACGGTGGCCGACACGACGTTGGCCTATCTGAACTTCGACGATGGCCTGCAAGCGCATATTTTCGTTTCCTGGCTTCATCCGTTCAAGGACCATAAGCTGGTCATCGTCGGAAGCGAAGGGATGGCGGTATTCGACGATGTTCAGGAGGGGCCGGAGAAGCTGATCCTCTACCGCCATGCCGTCGGGTGGGACGGCGATCTGCCCGCCGTGTCGAAGGCGGCCGGTGAGCCCATCCCCTATGACCCAAAAGAGCCCCTCGCTATCGAGTGCGAGCACTTCCTCGATTGCATCGCTGAGGGAAAACGCCCTCTTTCGGATGCGGCGGAAGGACTGCGGGTCCTGACCGTCCTTGATGCCTGCCAGCGGTCGCTGACGAGCGGCGCGCCCGAGCAGGTTAGCGGCGCGCCCGTCCAGGTGGAGGACCAGCCGGTATGAGCGAGCCATTTATCCACCCCACCGCCGTGGTGGACGAGGGTGTCGAGATTGGGGAGAGCTCGAAAATCTGGCATTTTTGCCACCTGATCCGGGGAACGCGCATCGGTTCTCGTTGTGTACTCGGGCAGAACGTCATGATCGGCCCAGACGTGGTCGTCGGGGATGGATGTAAAATTCAGAACAATGTTTCCCTTTATAAAGGGGTGATTCTTGACGAAGAGGTGTTTTGCGGACCCTCCTGTGTGTTTACGAATGTACTGACCCCCCGCGCTTTTGTTGAGCGAAAAGATGAATTTCTCCCGACACGGGTCGGACGCGGAGCGACCATCGGAGCCAACGCGACGGTGGTGTGTGGAAATTCGATCGGCCGCTACGCCATGATCGGGGCCGGTGCGGTGGTGACCGAGGATATTCCCGATTATGGCCTGGTGGTGGGGGTTCCCGCCCGGCGGATCGGTTGGGTCAGCCGGAGCGGAGATCGGCTCGGACCCGATCTGGTCTGCCCGCGCACCGGCGAGCGCTACCGGGAGGAGGACGAGGGCCTTACCCTCGTTGAATAGCCAGTTTCGGGTCGTCTCCGCACCGAGAGGAATGTTCGCCGGTGATTTGTTCCGTGCTGATTTTTAACATGACGTATTTTGGCCATTCTTCTTTATAGGAAACCCGATCGCGCGTGCCGGAGATTGTCGTAGTCATCGAAGGCTTGGGCGGCGGCGGCGCTCAGCGCGTGGCGACGATACTCGCCAACCGGTGGGCCCGGGAGGGCCGAGGGGTTGCGGTGGTCACCTTGACCGATTCAGAGACCGATTTTTTTACCTTGGATTCAAAGGTCAAAAGACGGGTCGCCGGCGGAACAGAAATATCGAAAAATCTTATCTCTGGATTGGCCGCCAACCTTCGACGCATTTTGGCCTTGAGGAAAATTTTTCGGGAAGAGGGCCCCCGGGTTGTCGTCGGATTCGGAGCGCAGATCAATATCGTTGTGATTCTCGCCGCCAGCTTCCTGGGTGTCAGGGTTGTGATTTCGGAGAGAAACGATCCCGCCCGCCAGTCTTTCGGCCAGGTCTGGGACACCCTTCGCCGGGCGCTATACCGGTTCGCGGATGTCGTTACGGCAAACTCCGGGGCCGCTATCGAGGCCATGAGGTCTTATGTTTCTTCGGAAAAGCTGGTTTTGCTGCCCAATCCGCCGCCGGAGCCTCCCGGCCGAGAGC
>JAPYQX010000387.1 GCA_029937135.1 Nitrospinota bacterium | reverse complement strand
AACCGCAACCGGGCGAGGTTGCGCCGAATTTCGGCTAGGGATAGGTTATAGTTCCGCCGTCCGAATACGAAACGCGCCCGCCCGAGGTGGAGCCTCCCGATATGCGCCGATTAAAAAGATGGACCACCCTGCTGCCCTTGGCGTTTCTCGTTTTCGCCGGTGGCTGCTCTGTAATCGACCAGGTAAACCCGTTCTCCGACTCAACCCCCCCGAAATCCGAGAGTTTCCGCTTCCCCGATCTGCCGGTGCCCTCGGGCCTGTCGCTGAATTCGGACGAGTCCTTCATTTTCGAAACGCCGGGAACCCGCGCGGGAACGCTCGTTTACACGGGCTTCAAGAAATACGAGACCACCGTGAATTTTTACCGCAAAAGAATGCCCGTACACGGCTGGAAGCTCATCAACAGCATCGAAAAAGGCGAGACCTCCATGACGTTCGAAAAATCGGGCTGGTCGGCCACCATTTTTATCCGCACTTCTTATTTCAGGACGCGGGTGAGCATCAATATCGGACCAAGAGGCGGATCGACCGAGGGAGACAATATTCCCATCCGGCCGAAAGAAGAAAATATCCCACCGGGCAGAAACTAAGCCACCCCCGATGCCCATCGTCAAAACCGTCTCCGGGCAGGTGGAGGCCGTCATCATCAAAGGTCGGCTTGAGTCCGAAAATATTCCGGTTCAACTCAGCTACGACTCCGCCGGCGCGATCTACGGATTCTCATCGACTTATCTCGGCGAGGTGAAAATCATCGTGCCCGAGGCCTTCGAAAGCGCGGCCAGAATTATCTGTGGAACGGAAAAGGACGCCGGGCCTCATCCTCCGGATGGAAGCGATCCTCCCGGCGGCGGGAGCGAGGCCGCCTAGAAACCCGCCGAAACACTACGGCACGATCCCGCGGCGCTTATTTTTTTCGCCAGTAAATCCAGAGTCCGTGACGCTTGGCGATGCGCGCGCCCGGGTCGAGACCCGCCTTCTTGACGATTCCCTTGGCATCCTCCTCGGAGAGGCGTTTTTTCTTGAGCCGGTTGTTGAGGTCGCGGGCTTTCTTGATGTGCAACTCGATCAACTCCTCCGGCGCCCCGGCCCCGAAACCGCCCCCGTGCGCGCCCAGGCCACCGGGCTTGAGGACCCGATTCATCTCGGAGAGTATTCTCTCCTGCCCGTCCCAGAAGAAAAGCCCGCCCCGGAAGATCACGAGGTCGAAAATGTCCGCGTCGAAAAGGAGGGAATCCTTGTCGATATTGAGAATTTCCACCCGCCGGCTGAGTTTCTCCCGGCGGACGCACTTTCGGATATAGGTCAGCGCCTCGCCGCTTTCGTCTCCACAGACGAAGGACATTTCGGGGCACTTCTGGGCCAACGCGATCGAGACGCCGGGCCCGTAGGGGCCGACCTCGAGAACGCGGCCCGACACGCTGTCGTACTCCGCCAACACTTCGTCGGCGACATAGGGATAAAAGGGGGCGAAATGATCGTTCACTTCCTGCTCGAGTTCAAATCCCATGTGTCATCCTTATGATTCCCGCACCTCTTGACACAGGGCGGACGAACGCTATCTTAGTGCGCTCCAGACCAAAAATATTTTCTGTATCGCACAATGAGGGGGTTTTCATGTCGGATCAACCCATCGGGGTCGGCGTGGTCGGCTTGGGAAAATGGGCGGAGGTCATCGGACCGGGAATCCGGGACGCCGAGGGGATCGAAATCGCCGCCTGCTACACGAGAACTCCCGAAAACCGGGAGGATTTCGCCCGCCGCTACGGCTGCGAGGCGGTGGACAGCTACGAGGATCTGCTGGCGCACCCCGGCGTCGATGCCGTCGCGATCCTCTCCTCCACCGTCGTCCACAGCGGGCAGGCCTTGGCCGCCATCGCGGCGGGCAAGCATCTTTTCATGGAAAAACCGATCACCCCCACCATCGGCGAGGGGATCGAAATCGTCCGGAGGGTCGAGGAGGCGGGCCTCATCATGCAGATGGGATACGAGACCCGGTGCATGGCGGGCATCCGCCACATCAAAAAACTCCTCGACGAGGGGCGGATGGGCCGGCCGGTCTCCTGCGAGGTGAACTGGTCACATGACCTCGGCACGCGCCTGACGCCCAAGGACTGGAACTACTACGAAGCCAACTGCCCGGGCGGCCCCCTCATGCAGCTGGGCATACACCACGTCTTCAACGCGATACTCCTCCTCGGGCCCGTCGAGCAGGTCAAGTCGATCAGGGCAAGGCAGGTGATCGACGCCGAGGTGCCCGACACCACCGGGGCGATCCTCGAGCACGAGTCAGGGGCGATCACCTATCTGGGCTGCTACTACTTCTGCCCCCGGCGGTTCCATCTCAACCTCCACGCCACCGAGGCCAGCGCGAGGCTCGAGTTGCGCCTCCCCCAGGGCGAAGTGCGCGAATACCTGGCCAAGCTCCTCAAGGCCGACGAAATCACCGACCTTCAAATTCACTGGAAAGACCGGGAGGAGCCCGAGATCGTCACACTCTCGCCCGGCAACATGATTGTCGAGGAGATTAAGGAATTCGCCGAGTGGGTGCGCGGCGGCCGCCCCTCGGACGCGGGCCCCCGCTCGGGGGTGGAAACGCTGGCCGTCGTCCTCGCCGCGGTCGAGAGCATGAAAACGGGCAAGAGCGTCAAAATGAAGGAATATCTCGCGGCCAACGGCGCCTGAGGCCGCCTCCTGGCAG
>JAPYQX010000033.1:13128-14850 GCA_029937135.1 Nitrospinota bacterium | reverse complement strand
GGCGGAGGGCGCGCCGGGCCTTTCCGGGTAAAGCGCGCTGGTTTCGATTATCTTCTGGAGCTTGAGAATCCCGTCGATGAGTGTTTCCGGGCGCGGCGGGCAACCGGGCACGTAAATATCCACGGGCACCACCTCGTCCACCCCCTGAACCAGGGCATAATTGTTGAAAACCCCTCCGGTCGAAGCGCAGGCGCCCATCGAAATCACCCACTTGGGCTCGGGCATCTGGTCGTAAATCTGCCGGAGGACCGGGGCCATCTTCCGCGAGACGCGGCCCGCCACGATCATCAGGTCCGCCTGGCGCGGGGAGGCGCGGAACACCTCGGCCCCGAACCGAGCAATATCGTACTTGCTCGCCGAGGCGCTCATCATCTCGATGGCGCAGCAGGCGAGGCCGAAAAGGGCGGGCCACAGGCTGTTTTTACGGGCCCACTTGATCACGTCGGCGGCCCGGCCCAGCACGACCTGGCCCTCCAGCCTCTCTTCTAGTCCCATTCCAGGGCTCCCCGTTTCCATTCGTAAACCAGGCTGGCCACGAGCAGGAACATGAAGGGCAGCATCGCGGCGACGGCGTAGCCCCCAAGCTCCCGCAGCACCACCGCCCAGGGGAAGAGAAAGATGGTCTCCACATCGAATACGATAAAAAGCATCGCCACGAGGAAGAATTTCACCGAAAACCGCCCGCGCGCGCTCGTCTCGGGGATTATTCCGCACTCGTAGGGCGCGTTTTTCTCGGGTGTGGGGCGTCTTTTGCCGAAAAAGAAGGAAAGCCCCAGGCTCACGGCGGCGAAACCCACCGCCAACGCGAGAAGGAGGAAAATCGGCAAGTATTCCTGGGGCACGGCAAGACCTCGATGAGATCGTTTGATTTTTTTAAAATCAGCGGTTTCAGCGCTTCACCACTGAGAAAAATTACCGCTGGGCCATATTAAGGAGGGCCGCCGGGAGTGTCAAGAAATCAACCCCTTGAAAACCCGCCTCCGGCGCCGCCTGATCCCGCGAGCCAGCGCCGGAGCCCGCGATCAGAAACCGCGCCATCTCGCCCGGCCATCCTGCACACCCGGCCCTCGTGTCCAAATCAAGCTTCCGGGCGGCCTTAAATCTTCCTGCGCTTGTCCGCCAGAGCGGTCTCGATAATTTCGATGTAGCGCGCCGCGCTCTTCGAATGTGGAAGCAGGGTGATCGTTTTTTTGGAGGCCTCAAGGGCGCCCTCGAAATCATCGAGCCCGAGATAGTTGAGCCCCATCCCCGAGAAAGCGCCGAAATGATAGGGATTGAGCTCAACCACCTTGATGCAGTCGGCGATTGACTCGCGGTAGCGCCGGACCATCCACAGCGCCGTCGCCCGCTTGTTCCAGCCCTCGGCGTAGCCGGGTTTCCAGTGGATGATCTCGGAGAAAACATCGACCGCCTCGGCGGGGTGGCCCCCGTTCATCAGCTCGACGCCCCGGCTCATCAGGGCATCGATCTTCGGGTCGCCCGAGCGCAGCCAGATTTTCCAGAGGGATTCATACGCCGCCTCCCGGACCTCAACCTCGGAGTCCGCCAGAAGCGGCGCGAGCGAGGGGGTGTCTTTCATCTCCCCCGCCCGCCCGAGCGCGAGCGCGGCCTCCTGGCGCTCAGCGGCGATATTGCTTTTCAGGCTGGAGCGGATTTCATTTTGAGGAGCGGCCGGGTTTTTCAGATCAGCGCGGGTTTTATCCTGAGCGGCGAGAGCGGCGC
>JAPYQX010000033.1:0-13028 GCA_029937135.1 Nitrospinota bacterium | reverse complement strand
GCGGCCGGGTTTTTCAGATCAGCGCGGGTTTTATCCTGAGCGGCGAGAGCGGCGCACAAAAACCGGCCCGCGCCAGAGCCCGCGCCAAGAGACAGCGCGCGGCGCGTCATCTTCAACCCCTTAATGGGCCACCCCGTTTTTCTCGAAATATTGCTGATGATATTCCTCGGCCCGGTAAAAAACGGCGGCGGGCGTGATTTCGGTGACGACCGGGCGCGGAAAGCGGCCCGAGGCCTCAAGAGCCTCCTTCGAAGCGGCGGCGGCGGCCTCCTGCCCGGAGGTATAAAAATAGATCGCAGAGCGGTATTGAGTACCCACGTCCGGACCCTGGCGGTTCAGCGTCGTCGGATCGTGAATCCGCCACAGCACCTCGATCAGATCGCCGTAAGAGACTGCATCGGGATCGAATTCGATCTCGACGACCTCGGCATGGCCGGTCCGGCCGGAGCACACCTCCCGATACTCCGGGTTATAGGTCTGCCCGCCCGAGTAGCCAACCGCCGTCGAGGCCACCCCGCGCACCTTGCGGAACGCCGCCTCGATCCCCCAGAAACATCCCGCTCCGAACATCGCTTTTTCCATCGTATCGCTCCATAAAAACCCGGCAGGCAGGGTAGGTAATTCCCCCAAAATCCGCCTCCAGAGCCAAGAATAGATCATCCCGCCCGCCGCGCCAATAAAAAAAGACCGCCCCCCCGGCGCGGGGCCGGAGGGGCGGTGTGGTGGAGCCCGAAACGCTCATAGGCGAGGCCAATGCGGGGTTTTTAAGAGATACTTGTCCGGGCAGAATCTCCGAAGTCTGTCATTCTGAGCGCCAGCGATGTGGCTCTGAGCGAAGAGTGTGGAGCCTGCTTGAGTAAAGTCCGATGGCTCTCCACTCCCGAAGATTCTTCACGAAGCCTGTCCTGAGCGCAGCCGAAGGATTCAGAATGACAGGCTGCCTCCCCCCCCAGAACCGTGACACCCGGCGCTAGGTATCAAACAAAATCCCACCCCCACCCCCAAAATTCTTGCGTCAAATTTTGCCCCTTTTGCCGGGAAACCGGCACAAAACGAGACCCTATTGCGCCGGCGAATCTATTTTTCCTCGATATATGCCCAATCGCCCGAAAAGAAATTAGAGGGGGAATACCACCGTTTTTAGAGGCGCACGGGCCATCAGAGGCTAAATATCTGAAATTTATGGGCGTTTGCCGATAAATGGCACGAATCTGGCTTTAATGATCGGTGGTGAGTTATGAGCGGCCTGGACAGGCGCCGCTAAAAGCGATTTTTCGATGGGGGTTTTAGTCAATGAATTTTCACAACGAAGAAGAAGTATTTCATCCCTACGATGGGGGGAAAATCCACGTCCTCGATTCCGTGGCGGTTTTAGACGTTCATCAGATCGAGTGCGAGAATTTCCAGGATATTAAAGAGTACGATTTCGAGCCATCCGACAAGCGGGCCATCCTGGCCCAAAAAGAAGAGGCTCTTCCCTTCCCCGAAGGTTTTTAGAGCAAGGACGTTTGGGAACGAGGTCTTTTAGCGCGAGCGTTTTAGCGCTGGAGCAATCGCACAAACCGGAACGCGGCCGGCGCGGTTTGGCCGGCCCGAAAATACGCAACAGGCCCAGTGCCTTTCGCAGCGGTCCAAAACGCCAAAATACAATACAGCTTTATCCAGCTTCCTCCAAATTCCAGGGGCCTCCTGCGGTTTCCTCCAGCCTCCCGCGGCCCCTGATTATTTTCCCGAAAATATTCCACGAGAATATTTCACGAAATTATTTCACGAACAGGACAAGCACGACCACCCCGGCCAGGATGACCGCCGCGCCGATTGAAATTTCCCGCATCCGCTCCCGCTCGCCGAAAAGTACGTAGCCTATCAGCAGGGCAAAGAGGATCTCCGTCTGCTTGACCGCTTCGACATAGGAAGAGAGCTGGATCCGGTAGGCCTCCCCCTGGGTGAAGTTCGTCAGGGCCGCGAAGAGCCCGAGCGAGAGGAAACTCTTCCACAGGCGCGGAATCTTAGAGAAATGTTGCCGCGAGTTTTTCAGCGCGAAGGGCAGGACGCAGAGCGTCGCGGCGACATAGGTCCAGAAGGTGGCGAAGGAAACGCTTGAGTTGACGATCGCCCATTTGAAGGTAACCACCGAGGGGGCGTACATGAGGGCCGAGAGGAGAGCGAAGCGCTGGCCCCGGTCGGTGAAGAGGACGCGGATAGGCTCCCAGGGAGATATCCTCGCCCGTGAAATATTGAGGACATAGACCCCGATGAGCGTGACGCCGATCCCGGCGAGGCCCGCCGCCGAGGGCGCCTCGCCCAGGGTGAAATACGAGACCACGACAAGCCAGATTAGCGAGGTCCGCCAGAGCGGGATGACCACCGAGATGTCTCCGTAAAGGAGCGCCTTCGAGAGGCACAGCGTCGCCGCCGTCTGGCTGAGCCCGAAAAAAACGCAGGCCCAGTAGAAATCCGGGTGAACCTCGGGCACGCCGTTTATTAAAACCGCCACGCCCGCGAAGGGAAGCAGAAAAAAGAAGCGCCCGAGTACGTTGATGTATTCGTCGAGTTCGTGGCCCAGCCGCTTCATCACGGTGTTGCGCGAGGCCTGAAGCAGCGCCGCCGCCAGGGAGAGGGTTATCCAGTACATTTCCAGCGCGCCCCCGCGAAAAAAAACCGGCGGCGACCTTCCTGACACCCGCCGGAGGCTTATGCTATCTTCGATGGCGAAAGTATCTCACACGGCCCACCGCTTTTCCTATTCAACGCGCACGCCGGGTTTTCAACGCAAGCGCCGGGTATTCCAAGACGAACGCCGGGCCTTTGGCCCCGAAGAGAGGCGAGCCATGATCCGGGGCGATGTTTTTGTCTTAGGCGACGCAGCGCTCATGCATGGCCGCCCGGACGGGAAGAACGTCCACCCGCTCCACGGGAAGCGCTTCGCACAGGGCCTTCTCGAAAAACCCGCTTAGTGACTCAGACACACTCCCCCCAGGCGCCTCCACCTCAAGCGCGCGGCGAGGTTCGCCCCGGCCTCTGGTACGGCTGGGTGATCCTCGGGACGGTGTTTGCCGTCATGTTGACCCTCATCGGCACGCGAACCTCGTTCGGCGTTTTTTTCAAGGTGCTCTCGGCGGAGTTCGGCTGGTCGCGCGCCGAGACCTCGGGCGCGTTTTCGATGGGAATGCTCGGCTACGCCATCAGCGCGCCGTTCGTCGGCTGGATACTGGACAAGTGGAGCATCCGCTGGACGATGGCGCTGGGGGTGTCTCTCTTCGGCGTGGGGATGCTCATGGGTTTTTTCGTGAGCGCTCTCTGGCACTTCTACCTGATGAATTTTGTCCTCTCGCTGGGCTTCGGGGGAGCAACCCACCTTCCGCAGATTCAGGTCCTCTCGAACTGGTTCGTCCGCCGGCGCGGGCTCGCCCTCGGGCTCACCTCCTCGGCGCAGGGAATCGCCTTCACGACGAGCGTCCTCACCTCGGCGCTCATCGCCGGGATCGGCTGGCGCTACACCTACCTGGTCTTTGGCTGTGTGATTCTCATGGGGACGCTTCCGCTAGCCGCCCTGCTTCTCAGGGACCACCCCAGGGGAAAAAACACGGTCGCTGACGCTCCCTTTCTTGGAGCTGGAAACATCGGTGCAGGAGCCCCCTCAGCGCCCGAATTACCCGCCGCCCTGATTTTCTCACCCAGATTCTTTCTGCTGTTCGGCCTCTTCGGCGCCATCGCCTACATTTTCACCACCCTCGTGGTTCACCTCGTCCCCCTGGCGACGGACAACGGCTTCACTCCGGTAGAGGGCGCGGCCATCTTCACCCTCTTCGGGGTCTCGGTTTTCGCGGGAAATCTCGTGAGTAGCATCTCGGACAAATACGGGCGGACCGGCACTTATATTACCGGCGCGGTGCTGGGAGCAGGAGCTTCGACCCTGCTCGCAGGCGTGGCGGCGGGGCTCCAAATTATTTTCGGAGCGGGCCTGTCGGGGCTCGCGCTGGGCCTGGTGCGCCCGACCATCGCCGCCATGCTCACCGACCATTTCGGCGGACCCGCCTTCGGCCGGGTGAACGGGACCATGATGATGCTCTTCGCTCTTACGGGGGCCGCCGGCCCGCTGACGGCGGGCTATCTGTTCGACCGCTTTGGCCGCTACCTCGAGGCGATGCTCCTGATCTCGGGGGTATTTATCCTGAGCTGCTTTTTCGCCGCCGCGCTGGCACGGATGAAACCGCTCCGCGAGGAGGGGACCTAGATGACCGGCTCCCTCGGAGCGCAGATGAAACCCCGCCTCTGGTATGGCTGGGTGGTGCTGGCGGTTGTTTTCGTGGTCATGGCCACCCTGATCGGGGCGAGAAACTCGCTCGGCTTTTTTTTCAAGGAAATGGCGGGCGAGTTCGGCTGGAGCCGCGCCGAGCTCTCCGCCGCCTACTCGGCGGGGATGATCGCCCAGGGGCTCGCCTCCCCGCTGGCTGGCTGGATGGGCGACCGGTGGAACCTGCGCTGGACGATATCGGCGGGCGCTCTCGCCACCGGTGCGGCCCTCCTTCTCGGCTACTTCATCCAGAGCCTCTGGCAGCTTTACTTGATGTACGCCCTCCTCTCGGCGGGCTTCGCGATGGCCACCTATGTCCCGCAGGTGCACATCCTCTCGAACTGGTTCCACAAGCGGCGCGGCCTGGCGATGGGCATCTCCACCTCGGCGCAGGGGTTCGCCACCGTGCTGACCCTGGCGCTGCCCTCCCTTTTAGGCGTTTTCGGCTGGCGGGGCAGCTACGCCGCCCTGGCCCTTTTTGTGATTTTTTTCGCATTCCCGCTGGCGGCGGGGCTTTTAAGAAATGACCCCGAGGAGAAAGACACCGTGCCGGACGCGCCCTTCCTCGCCATCGAAGAGCGCATGGCCCTCGCCGCGCAACGGACGATCCCCCTGCCGATGGAGGCGCCCGCCCCGCCTGGCGTCCGGGAGCGAATTCTCTCCATGCGCTTTTTCCTGCTCGCTGGAATTTACGGCCTGGGCGCTTTTACTTTCATCGGCGCCGTGGTCCACCTCGTCCCCCACGCGACGGACCAGGGCTTCACCCTCCGCGAGGCGGGATTCATTTTTTTCCTCTGGGGCGCGTTCATCATGGCGGGAAATTTGGCGAGCTGCGTCTCCGACCGAATCGGGCGAACACCCACCTACCTCACCGGCGCGGCCCTCGGGGCGGGAGCGGCGATTGTCCTGGGGCTGTTCACAGCTGAGACCAACCCCGTACAACTCTACGGGGCAGCGGCGGTATCGGGTTTCGCGCTCGGGTTGATTCGCCCGACGATCTCGGCCCTGGCGGCGGACCATTTCGAGGGCCCCGGCTTCGGGAAGATGAACGGAGCGGTGATGGTGGTCTTCAGCGCCTTCGGGGCGCTGGGCGCCTGGGCCACCGGAGCCCTCTACGACGCCCAAGGAAGCTACCTCGGCGCGTTCCTGCTGATGGCCTCGCTCTTCGCCTTGGGCGGCCTGCTCGCCCTCGCGCTCGGGCGGCTGAAACCGGTAGAGGGCGAGTGAGGAAACAACGCACCACTCTAATTCTAAGATTAGGGTAGGCTGAAAAGGTCGCCGAACATAGACCGAACTATGAGTCGATGCTCGCTCAATTCTTTCTCCAAAATACCTATCGAATGGCTCATGGTTTGCAAACTCAACATTTCGAAGACGATAGTTCCATATTCGGCCAATCAAAGCAGACACCCAGTCTGCCGCTTGGACTGTCTGATAAAGATAACTTTCAACTGCAAAAGGTGGTTCCAAAATTTTCCGTGCTGGACTTTTACTGTCAAACATTGTTTTTGCAGATGTTTCCATTAAAGTTCTTCGGTTAGAGTGCTCGTCCATAATAATTGAAAAGTTTCGGTCATTTTCCACACAAAATCCATCTATTCTCCTAATTGAGGCTGACAATACGATCCTATATAACCCTGTCGCGTTGCCCTCGTAAGGAGTGGGAATTTTCTCTCTTCCATAATAAAAAATTCTTCCTTGATACTGGACTATCTGATTGATTAACCGGAATCCGGCTTGGCGAATGAACTCTTTTTTTCGAACAGACCTCGGAGAAAAAAACCTTGTTCCCTTTTTTTCCCAAGTAACAGGATGCTCACCTGATTTTTCTATATCTTTTTCTAATAGTTGCCCTTTAAACTTAAAAAAACCAAGTCGTAAATTTCCTCACAGACTCTTCAGGCATTAGATAGCCAGCCAATCCAAAAACGGGACTTTCGTTAAATCTGGGGGCTGTTTTAGAAGTAAACGGACCGATGTGGCCAAATTCATCGAGGAAGACTAAATACATGTTCAGATACACAGAGACCCATGCCTTAAAAGGCATGGGCCCTGGACGGGGCGCGTTGCATAAATGCACCGCATCCCCATATGGAATTTACCTCCTAGGGTTAACATTTGTCAACCTCTTTGCACTATATACGGTGCATCACAAATTCCATTTAAGTGACTGTAAATAAAAGAATTACACATAAATCTGCAGGAAAAAATCGCTATCAAATTGGATGTTTCAGCAAACTCCCTTACCCGGCAACAGCCTCCTGCCCGGCCTCATACTCCTCGGGAGAGAGGGCGTCGCCGACGCCGATCATCGAGTCGCGCGTGACGAGGGCGAGGAGCTTTTCCTCGCTCCAGCCATCGGTGCCCGCCGGGCGGCGCGGGAGGACCAGGTAGCGGCAGTCGGCGGTCGAGTCCACGACGCGCAACTCGATCCCCTCGGGGGCTTCGTAGCCAAGGTCCGCCAGCGCCCCGCGCGGGTCGGCGACGGCCTTGCTCCGGTAGGGGAAGCTCTTGTACCAGGTCGGCGGCTGGCCCAGCAGCAAGCGCGGATAGCACGAACACAGCGTGCAGACGACCATGTAGTGAATCTCGTCGGTGTTCTCGAGGGCGACGAGGTGGTTGATCGACGAGGTGTCGATGCCGAGCTCGAGGCAGGCCGCGGAGGCGTCCTCGAGGAGGCGATCTTTAAAAGCCGGGTCCGCCCAGGAGCGCGCGACGACGCGCGAGCCGATGGCCGGGCTCTTGGAGTAGATGTTCTCGACCGCCCGGCGCATCTCGTCGGTGGTGAGGAGGCCTTTTTCCTTCAAAATATCAGCGAGCGCGAGGACGCGCACCTGGAAATAGTCGAGTTCGTGCTCGACCCGCTCGACGGTGTCGTACTCGGGATGTGCGTCGTGGTCGTGCTGATGGGGATGGGGGTCGGGATCAAAATTCGTCGCCATGGGTCACCTCAGTCGGATGGTCTCGGGATAATTCTCCAAACAGCCCGCCCCGTTAAGCCGGGTCGAGCCAATGTTCATAGATTTCGATCAGCAACTTGTCCTGCGCCTGGCCGGGCTTGTGTTTCCAGACATCGTTGACGGTGAACTCCACCCAGTAAAGCGGGCAGAGCGGCAACCCGTCCTCGCCGTAGGCCAGTTTTTCGGGGTTCCTGAAGTTTCCGAAATAACGCAAAATCCGGCCGGGCTTGCCCCGGACGAACTCGGGCGTGCGGATGTGGCCGGGCGGAAAGCGATTTTGCACCATAACCTTGTCGCCGACCTTGTACCTGGGGTCCATGAGCCGCCTCCCGGTTGGGGACTTAAATATTTTCCTGAGAGAATCGGAACTCTTTCAATCTAGCCTCCCCGCCCGGCGATTGTCCACCCGGCGGGTTTTCAGAGCTTTCCTGACAAGGGCTAAATCTTCCCTGAAAAAGTCTAGAGCTTATAGAGCTTTTTCGCGTTGCCCGTGAGGATTTTCTCCTGATCCGCTGTGGAAAGCCTTGAGAGACCGGGGATATCCTTCGCCGGCTGGTGGTAGCCCATGTCGGCGGGATAGTCCGTTCCGTAGAGAATCCGGTCGGCGCCCAGAGTCTTGACGGCGTACTCGAAGGCGTCGGCGTCGTGGATGATGGTGTCGTAATAAAATTTTCCGAAATAGTGATCGGGGTCTTTCGCGCCGCGCACCTTGGGCTCGTCGCGCTCGCCGTAGCCGTGCTGCCAGCGGCCCCTGATCCAGGGGACGAAGCCGCCCACATGAGAAAGATAGAACTTGATATCCGGGAAGCGGTCGAGGACGCCGCCGAAGATGAGGCTCGCGACGGCGATGGTGGTGTCGAGCGGGTTGCCGATGAAGTTGCGCAGGTAGTAGTCCCCGAGCCGCTCGGGGGCGGCCGCCTGGCCCTGCGGGTGGATGAAAATAGGCAGGTCGAGCGAGACCGCCTTTTCCCAGAAAACGTCGAGTTCCGGATCGTCGAGGTTGCCCCCGGCGATGTTCCCGGCGATCTGGACCCCGATGTGGCCGTTGTTGACGGCACGCTCGAGCTCGCCGGCCGCCGCCTCCGGGTCCTGGAGGGGGACCTGGGCCATGCAGGAAAATTGATCGGGGTGACTCTTCGCCAGCGCCGAGAGGCCGTCGTTGATCGAGGCCGATATTTCCTTGTTAAGCCCGGAGTCGATGGCGTAGAGGGTCATGAACGGGGAGACCGAGAGGACCTGGCGCTCGACCCCCATTCCCTTCATCGCCGCGAGGCGGATGCCCATGTCGTAGTAGGGCTCGTTGAGCTTGTTCCGGAATTCGCGCTCCTTACCAAAAATGGTGGCCCGGAAGGACATCCACTCCTGCTCGCCCTCCTGGATGATCTTGGCCGAATCGCCCAGGCGGCCCTTGCGCAGGTCCGCGAGAAAATCCTCGGGCAAAATATGTGTATGCGGATCAATAACCATTGAATTTTCCTTTCGCCGGGAGTCAACTTGAGACCTTTAGACCTTGAGGCTTAGAGCCTTGAGGCTACGGACCTTGAAACCTCAGAGCTTGATCTTGTAGAGCTTCTTCACGTTGTCGAAGAGCATCTTCTTCTGATCTTTCTTCGAGAATGCCGAGAGGCCGGGAATCTTCCCCGCCTTCTTCAGATAGCCCATGTCGAAGGGATAGTCAGTCCCGTAGAGGATGCGGTTCACCCCCAGCGTCTTGACGGCATATTGAAGGGCCTCGGCGTTGTGGATGATCGTGTCGTAATAAAATTTCTTGTAGTAGTTCTCGGGCGCCTTGGCCTTGTTCACCTTGGGCTCGAGGCGCTCGCCGTAGCCGTGCTGCCAGCGGCCCCTGATCCAGGGCACGAAACCGCCCGTGTGCGAGAGCAGGAACTTGATCTTCGGGAACCGATCAAAGACTCCGCCGAAGATGAGGCTCGCGGCGGCGATGGTGGTGTCGAGCGGGTTGCCAATGAAGTTGCGCAGGTAATAATCCTTGAGCCGGTCGTTCACCCCCATAACATCGGTCGGATGAATGAAGATGGGCACGTCGAGCTTTTCCGCCATCCGCCAAACCGGGTCGAGCTTTTTGTCGTCGAGATTGGTCCCGGCGACGTTAGAGCCAATCTGGCAGCCCAGATGGCCCGCCTTGACAGCACGCTGGAGTTCCCGGGCCGCCGCCTTCGGGTCCTGGAGGGGTATCTGGGCCATGCACCGAAACTTGTCCGGGCGGTCGGCGGCGATCTTGAGCAGCGCCTCGTTCAGCGAAGCCGACAGCTCGCGGTTGAGCCCCTTATCGAGCGCGTAGTAGGTCATCGGCGGGACGACGGAGAGAATCTGCATGTCCACGTCCTGTTTTTTCATCCCCTTGAGGCGCAGACCCATGTCGTAGGTTTCCTTGGGCAGCGGGTTCTTGTGGACCCGATCCTTGCCCAGAATCTTCGTCCGCGTGACGAGCATCTCCCAGGGCTTGCCCTTCTCTATCGTCACAGCACGGCCGAAGCGCTTCTTGCGGACATCCTCGATAAAACTCTCCGGCGAGATATGGGCATGGGGATCGATGATCATTTGGCTCTCCTTAAAGATAGCGAAAAAGTTCCGGCACGGCGGACCGCCCGCGGCAGGCCGCCCGGAATTCGTTTGTCAGCGAAGGAGGGGATTATCCCCCATCCTGTCCACTCCCGCCAGCAATGAGCGTCTTTGAATTTCTCTCGGCCACCGCTCGGGCAGCCCCAAGAAAGAGCGAACGCCGGGACCGGAAAAACCTGGCAGATCGAGCCGTTTCAAAACCGGGCCATCCGGGGTGAAGTGAATGGGTGAAGTCATTGCGGGTGGGATCATCTCAAGGAGGGCCGTCAAAATTGCGGCGTTTTGCCCCGGCGTACCCGAAAAACCACGGAATTTCGCCGCACGAGCGGAGCCCCCGGCCTTAAAGCTCCCAAAATTCATGCTCCCGCACCCCCGAAACAGCCATATATCAAGCGTTCCGGCCGGTGTGAATATTTCCGGCTTTCGCGCCTTTCTTTTCGCCTGATGTGGCATCTATTTTGCTTTATTACAGAGCAGGAGTTGGGAAGTGGGTTGGGCGCACAATACAGAATCTCTCTGACCTGTTCAGCTTACAGCCCTTCGCTTCTCCGCACGGGCCAGCCCTCCGGGGCTGGCCTTAAGCAATTCCGCGCGTCACCACTTTTCCGCAATCCATGCGATAATGGAATTCTTGTTTCTTTGTTCACTGGTGGCCTTTGCTCGATTCAATACATCCCAACCTGTTGGCGCTGATTTCCGCGCTCAGCATCTCGATAGCGCGAACGCTCTACCGGAGCGTGCTGGTTAACCTCGGCGCCGGCACGACGGCGCTGGCCTCGGGCGCGATCTCGCTCATGCTCATCTGGGGCTATTACTTTTATACGGGCCGGGTGGAGCACTGGCCTCTTCAGGGCATCGCCTGGTTCATGCTTATCGGAGTCCTGGGAGGCGTGGGCGGGCGCTATCTCCATTTTTTCTCGATGAAGGAACTCGGCCTCGCCCGGACGGCGATCATCCTTCAGACGAGCATCATCTGGTCCACGGGGCTGGCCATCACGCTCCTGGGCGAGCGCCTGAACCTGGCAATCGGCGCGGGAACGGCGGCGATCATGATCGGCTCCATTCTCCTGGTCCACAAGGGAGAATCGGGCCTCAAGAAAATCCCCTTCGCCTACTACCTCATCCCGGTGTTGGCGGCGTTTCTGCAGGGGCTGTCTCATTTACTGCGCAAATACGGCTATGCCTGGATCGACTCGGCCCCGCTCGGCATGAGCATTTCCAACACACTCTCGGTCATGACGATGATCGTCATCATGCCCTTCACGAACGAGCGCATTCCCAAATCCTGGGGGCGGCGGCCCCTGTTATTCATCGTTGTGGGGGCGGTGTTCAACGCCCTGGCCGCCCTGTTTTTCTGGACAGCCATCCAGCACGGGGAACTCGTGCAGGTCGTCCCTATCTCACGTATCTCGGTCCTCCTGATGATATTCACCTCCTGGCTGTTTTACCGGAAACTCGAAAGGATCACCTCCCGGGTCGTGTACGGGGGGCTTCTCTCGGTCGCCGGGGTGTTTCTGGTCGTCTGGGGGAAGTGAGGGTTCTGGCGTTTACGAGGCCTGCGGCGGTTTTGCGATATTCGCTTGGCGTCTCCCAACTCATTGAATAACAATAGGTTTATAAATCTTAATTTTCCCCTTTACTTCCCCCCCCCAAATATTCAATATAGTTAATTTAACCATTAACAATCTTCACTATTCGCCCCTGATTTGGATTGAACAAAATCCCCCTATCGGTGCGTCGCCGGTGGGGCCTGCATATTTGAATGCTAAGGATACACCTCGTTATTTCTAGGGAGATGAAGCGAATGAGAAATATCTGGAATCGGTCTACCGGGATTTTAATTACCGCAGCGGCATTAACTTTCTTTCTGGCGGCGACTCCCGCTTTTTCGAGAAACATTACTGTGACGAGCAGCGCGGATTCGGGCCCCGGCTCTCTCCGGGATGCGATTGATCAGGCCAACAACAACTTCGAGCCTGACACGATTAAATTTTCCAAGAAAGTGAAAACGATCGATGTGGGACCCACCGTTCTTCCTTTTGTGGAAGAAAACGGCACCACGATTAAAGGCCATGGAAAAGTGGTCATCGATGGGACCAATGTTGTTCGGATTTGGCCCGATCGAGAAGATGGGCTCAGGGTCGCGGCTAGCGATGTAAAGATTTCCGGCCTCACGATCCAGAATTTTCCGCAGTACGGAATATTTGTTATCCCTGTTGATTCAAACGGGGGTTTCTCGGGTATTGATAACATTGAGATCAGCAAGAACACACTTCGGTATAACTATGGAGGTTTGAGGGTCTTCCCTGGCCGTGGGGCTGGCAGAACCATGACCAACATCAGAATTATCAAAAACAAGGTCATCGACAATCAGGACGATGGCATCGTAGTTCACGGGAACAGCGGCAAGGTACTCTCGACAGATGGGCCTATTCCGGGCGGCAACAGCATCGAGGTTCTGATTGATAAAAACACCGTTGACGGGAGCCACGGCGCTGGCTCGAACTCCTCCGGGGACGGCATCAGGGTCATGGGTGGTATCGGAGATGTCAGCAATCCGAACGACGTTACCGCGGTTATTTCCAATAACAAGATCAGCAACAGCGCTGACAACGCGATAGCCGTGGGCGGCAACGTGGCCAGGTTCGGCCAGGTAAGTTCGGCGGCACACATAGTTAACGTTGTCATTACCGGGAACAAAGCCTTCAACAGCGGCCTCGATGGAAACGGCACCGCTATCGGGGTATCCGTCGGCTCGAATGCCGGTGGGCCGGGCGGAACCAACAATGTGGTTACTTTTGTCATCAGCCGCAACAGAGTGGATGGCGGCACCCGGAACGGGATTTCCGTAAGCGGGGGCGGGGGCTCACAGCCCGACAATGGCGGAAACCATCAGATGAGCGGCACGGTTTCGCGCAACAAAGTAACCGACGTTGATGGCTACGGAATAAATATTAACGGCGGGCGCGGCGATAATAACGAATTGACCGTCGACATCGAAAGAAACTCCATCAAAGACGTTGGTGAGCGCGGAATAGGGGTGTTTGGCGGCTCGCCGATCACGGGAGGCGGAAACGGGGGCGCGAACACTGTCCGGGTGGGCTCCCTATACCGGAATAAGGTCAAAAACGCGGGGCTCGAGGGAATCATGATGGCTCGTGGAAACGCCAGCACGAATAACCTGGTGT
>JAPYQX010000032.1 GCA_029937135.1 Nitrospinota bacterium | reverse complement strand
GCGCATCCCTCCCTTGAGGCCGTGGCGCGACTCCCAAAGACCGAAAGCCAGGGTGAGCACCCCCAAGCCCAGGATGGCGTAGCCCCACAACGGCACGCCGTCGATGGGGTCCTGGAGCACCCACCCGAGGAGGCCCACCAAAAGCAGGGCGATTCCAGCGATGATGCTGTAGAGGTTCAGGTTCGCACTGTTCATCGGCCTATCCCCTCCACCGGTAATATTCAAGAGAGCGCTTCGTCAGGAAAAGACACAAAATATTCACGTTCACGAGAAAAACCAGATCCCGCGTATCGATGATTCCCTGGATAAACGATCTGAGGTGCAGGCCCAGCGAGAAGTGGCGAAGAAGCTGGCTCATCAACGGACCCGCCGAGACCGAAAGGAAGTCGAGGACAAAACTCGTGAGCAGGATCATGAAGGAAATCATGGCCGCGACAATCTGATTCGACGTGAGCGAACTGGCCAGCATTCCCACGGCCAGGAAAGCGCTGCCCAGAAGGAGCAGGCCGAGATAGCTTGCCCCGACGACTCCCCAATCGACCGATACAAAAGCGCCAAGGATCGCCGGATAGATGAAGGTCAGAACCAACATGACCCCATATATCATGAGAACGGAAAGATACTTACCCATCAACAACTCCCCGTCGCGGATGGGATAGGTCAGCAGAAGCTCCATCGTTCCCTGTTTTTTCTCTTCGCTGAAAAGGCGCATCGTCAACAGGGGTACGACGAACAAAAGAACGACCGTGGTGCTCGAGAATACGGGGCTCAATATGGCCGAGGTCGCGGTGAGGTTGAGGCGGCTCGCCGCCTGCGGGTTCCTCATGATTTGCAGTGAAATCACGGCGTAGTTGAGAAACGATCCGGAGTAAAAGACACCCAGGAGAAGCGTCCAGGCGCCGAGAACGACATAGGCGACCGGAGAGAAGAAAAACGAAGCCAACTCCCGGCGGCAAATGAGCCAGATATTAGACATGAGCCGCATCCTCCTGATTCCTCGACTCCCCGCCGATGATTTTGACGAACGTATCCTCCAGCGTAATTCGCTCCCGGTAGAGCTCGGTGAGTCGGCCGCCCGCCGCCGACACCGCCGACACCAGGTCCGGCCGAATATCCCGTCCCTTCCCGGCGCTTACCTCCAGGTGCACCTCCTCGCCCGCTTCATCCTCTTTCAAACTCACGCTCCGGACCCCTGTGACCGAAGCGAGACCGCTCCGAATCGCCTCCGCCGGCCCCAGCGCCGAGACACGGATGGTTTCCTCGTCCTCGACACCCGCCGCGAGGGCGTCGAGAGCGCCATCCGCCGCTATCCGGCCCTGGTGAATGACGACCACGCGGTCGCAAATGACGTTGACCTCGGGGAGGATATGCGTGCTCAGGATAATCGTGTGGTTGCCCTTGAGGCTCCGGATTAAATCGCGAATCTCGATAATCTGCGCGGGGTCGAGCCCCGAGGTGGGTTCGTCCAGGACGAGGATTGGGGGATCATTGACGAGCGCCTGGGCCAGCCCCACCCGCTGACGATACCCCTTGGAGAGATGGCCGATGATTCTCGAGGCCACATCCCCAAGGCCGCACCCGCCAACTACACGATCAATGGCCGCGGCCTTGTCGGCGCCGCGCAACCCTTTCACCGCGGCGACGAAATCAAGATAGGCCAATACCGTCATCTCGGGGTAGAGCGGGTTGTTTTCGGGCAAATATCCAAGCCGCGCTTGAACTTCGAGTGGTTTTTCGATGACATCGATTCCGTCCAACCGGACGGTCCCCGAGGTGGGGGGCATGTAGCCGGTCAAAATCCGCATGGTGGTTGATTTCCCGGCTCCGTTGGGACCGAGAAAACCCAGGATCTCCCCCTCCTCGACCTTGAAGGATACATCCTGGATCCCAGGCATATTTCCGTAAAACTTGGTCAGGCCTTCGACCTCAATCAAGGTAAGGCTCCTCTCTCGACAACACCCATCTCGGCGGCATCCGAAGACCGGGCCGCCTTAAAAAAATCCAAAAAAAAATGCCGGATTCCAAGAGCCGCGTGACTAAGGCCACTCGGAAAATAGCGGCAATAAACGCCGATGGTTTTCGTTAGACGAATTCAGGTTCCAAAACCACAAAGCCCTTCGTGAGCGCCCTATAAAATATTGACCGCGCTCCCCCCTGTCAAGGCCTTTTCCGTCCTCCCCGGGGGCCGGGAAGCCATAGGTAATTATTTAAATTTCAACTACTTGGCGATTAACTTTTACTCCCTTTTCCCGGGTCTTTCAAGCCGCCCTCCGCCAGCACGGACAAATGCCCGCCAGTGGCGGCACGCTCCAGGAGAGCCGGAACATCCAGCACTCTCGGCCCGTTTCGATCCAGCTCGATCCCGACCCGCTCTCCCTCCGAGAGGACATACTCCCGCTCTCCGTCGAAGGCGAGAACCTGATGCGGCCCGGCCGAAATCTCTATCGTCTCGCCCGGCGAAATTCGCCTGAACCCGGCGACATCCGCCGTTTGGACCAACCCCGGCCCAACAGGCGCCATGACCCGTCTTTTTCGACGGGCCGCTTTTCGCCCGGAGCTTTTTCGGCCGGACCGGTTTTTTTGTCCGGCCCTTTTTTGTCCACTTGGAACGCCGAAATCGATCCAGAGGCCGCCGGGCTCCTCCGCTCCGATGGGGCACAGGCTGGCCCCCACCGCCGAGAGGCCAAGGCCGCCGGGCAGGCACCGCGTGAGCGCCAGCGACTCGATGCGCTCGATGTCCCAGACCGCGCGTGAGCCCGCAAAAGCCTCGTTGACGACCGCCAGATCAACGAGGGCAATATCCACCCCTCCCGCGAGATGCACCCGAAGCCGCTTGGAGGGCGCCACCTGGCGCGAGTAGCGGCGCGGCATCCGTGAATAAAGACCGGCCGCGAGGCCTGCCACGGTGCCCTCCCAGTTCTGTGAGAAGGCGTTGTTCGTCCCCGTCGAGAGCGGGATGAGCGGGCAGCGGCCGCAACCCCTCGCGGCGGCCCGGCTCGTGCCGTCTCCCCCGAGGACAACGATGCAGGCCGCGCCCTCCTTGCGCATCCGCGCCGCACAGAGGCGGGTATCCTCCGCCTCCCCCCTCGCCCCGACATCGATGAGGCGAACTTTCAGTTTTTTTCTTCCGCGCCCGCCACCGTCCGTACCCGTGCGATAGGCCTCGGCCGCGGCGCGGCCCAGCGAGCCCGCGTCGTCGAGTATCAACACCTCGTCCGCGCCCGCCGCCTCGATCCCGGCAAGAACGCGGCGAACGATGAGCAGCTTTTCGTGATTGCTGAACGAGCTGGCGAGCGCCACCAGGCGGCGAATATCTTTTCCGGACTGGGGGTTGGCGATGATGCCGACGCAGGACAACGAAAGCCTCCCGGCTCGAATGAGGATCGCCCTGCGGCTATCTCCCCGCCGCCGGGATCGGTTAATGTGTGACTCAAAGGGATACTGCCCGTACGCGAGGCTAATGAAGCGGGCCTCTAACGTCAAGGATTCACCAGCGTCAACGATTCGCCGCGCGGTGCGCCGCGCAGCTCAACCGGAGCCAGACAGTCATGCCCAGCCGCCGGCGTCAGGCCAAGAAAACAACTCCCGCCGCTCTCAGGAGAGACGCGAAGGCCATCTACGGAGCCGCCCTTGATTCCGTCCGCGCCGGGGTGGTTGTCCCGAAATTTCTTGCCCTCGAAAAAACGGCCGGCGGCGAGCGCATCAGGTGCGGGAAAAAGCGCTTCCCGCTTCGGCCAGGGGGCCGGCTCATCGTTGTCGGCGCGGGCAAGGCCAGCTCGCACATGGCCCGTGCGGCCGAGCGGATTCTCGGGCGCAGGATCGACGGCGGAGCGGTGGTCACCCAGACCGGCTACGCCGTCCCTTGCCGACGCGTCGAGGTCATCGAGGCGAACCACCCGATTCCGGACGCGGCGGGAATCCGGGCCGCCCGAAAAATCGGCGAGTGGGTGGACAGCGCCTGCGCGGATGACGTGGTTATCTTTCTGATATCGGGTGGGGGTTCGGCCCTCCTTCCAGCTCCGGCCGAAGGCATCACCCTCCGCGACAAACAGGCCACAACCGGCGCCCTCCTGAAAGCGGGCGCGCCCATCGAATCGCTCAACTGTGTTCGCAAGCATCTCTCCCGCTTCAAGGGCGGGCAGCTCGCCGCGCGCGCGGCCCCGGCCCGCCTTCTCACCCTCGCCATATCGGATGTTGTCGGTGATCCCTTCGATGTCATCGCCTCCGGGCCCACCTGCGGCGACCCGACGACCTTCATCGACGCGGCGGGAGAACTGAAGCGCTACAGTGTTTGGCGGAAAATCCCCCTTCGCGTACGGCGCCATCTCGAAAAAGGAATCGCCGGAGAAATTCCCGACACCCCGGCACCGGACAATCCGATATTCGCCCGCGTTCATAACCAGATCACGGCCAACAACGGGGCCGCGTTGGCGGCGGCGAGGGAGGCGGCCCGCGCCCTGGGCTACCGGCCCTTTGTCCTCACCCGGAGGATGCAGGGCGAGGCCCGTGAAGTGGGTAAATTCCTGGCCGGGGTCGCCGCCGGCATCCGGTCCGAGAATACCCCCGCCCCGCCCCCGGCCTGCCTCCTTATCGGGGGCGAAACCACTGTTACTGTTAGAGGAACGGGTCTCGGAGGACGCTGCCAGGAGCTTGCCCTTTCATTTATCAACAACCTCGAATATGAAAATAATAATATATGCCTCCTTGCCGCGGGGACCGACGGGAAGGACGGACCCACCCCGGCGGCGGGCGCGATCGTGGACACGCGATCTCTCCAATTAGTTCAAAAACAAGGTATTGACCTCGGATCTTTTTTAAGAGAGAATAACTCTTTCAAGTTTTTCGTTGACTACGGAGAGCTGATTTCCACGGGTCCGACCGGAACCAACGTGATGGATCTTGTGGTAATTCTTGCAAGCTAGATTTTCAATCGCTTGCATGCGCACTTTGTTTGATTGTAATTTTGCTTTACTTATTCCGCCCGGCGTTGAGGTGACTATGGTAGGCCTGCCTGGAATGTGGGTCCGTTTGATGTGTGGCGTTCTTGCCATCACGATTATCGGATTTTTGACCCCACCAGCATCCCAAGGCGCCGAAAATTCGGCTCCCGCCGGCAATACGGTTGTCATCAGCAATTACGCCAAACCCGAAATCGAAATTCAGGAGAACGGTCTCCCCCAGGGATGGAAGCTCCGCATCTGGCAGGGCGAGCCCGATATCAAGGTCCTCAAGGAAGATGGAAAAAGTATCCTTCGCCTCCGGAGCAAAGTCGCCTCGATCAGCGTCTACAAGGATATCAAGCTCGACCTCCAGAAATATCCTCATTTGAAATGGCGATGGAAAGTCACCCAACTGCCCAAGAACGCCGACGCCCGGCTCAATAACAAGGACGATCAGGCCGCCGGCGTCTACGTCGTGTTCCCCCGCTTTCCCAGCATGATTAACACCCAGATTTTGGCCTACATCTGGGAGACAAGCGCCCCCGTGGGAACCGTCCTCCGAAACCGGCGCAATCCGATGATCCACTATATCGTCGTCCGTAGCGGCAAGGGGCGGCTGAACCAGTGGATCATCGAGGAGCGCAACGTCTGGGAGGATTACCGGAACGTCTTCGGCGAGGAGCCGCCGATGGTGGGTGGAATTTCCCTTCTTATCGACACGGACGACACCCGCTCCCAGGCCGAAAGTTTTTTCTCGAAAATCGAGTTTCTAAAACGCGCCCACGTACGCCTCACTCCGCCCGCCAACCGGCTGGTCAAATCGCTGATTCCCGCAATGCTGATTCCCAAACTTGAATCCACGGAATAACCGCTTCACCGCAAATCGCCGAACCCCATTTTTTCTTCTTCATCGGCCTGACTCGCCCTGAATCAAAAATTCCTTCACGCCCCAAAGCCCGCTATACTAGACCCGCCAGGCTTCAACGGGACAGCGAAACCCATTTCGCATGACCTTTTTCCAGGAGGAGCGTTAGAGCCGATATGCGCCGGACAAAAATCGTCTGCACCCTGGGACCTGCGAGCCGCAGCGCCCTGACGCTTAGATCCATGATTCGCTCCGGAATGAATGTGGCACGCCTCAACTTCTCACACGGCACCCAGGCCGAACACCGGGCCACCATCAAAAAGATCAGGCGCCTTGCCACGGAGGAAAACCGCCCCGTAGCCATTCTCGCGGACATGGGCGGCCCCAAATTCCGCCTCGGGCAGGTACGCGCCGGAGAAATTCTCCGGGACGGGAGACGAGTCCGCCTCACGGGCCGCCCCCGCACCGGAACCGCGGAGCACCTCTCCGTCAACCGCCCGGAACTCATTCCTCAACTCGGCCGGGGAGACCGGGTGATGATCTGGGACGGGAAACTCCAGCTCGAGGTCATTGAAACGGGTGCGGAGGAAGTCTCCTGCCGGGTCATCGTCGGCGGACCGCTCAAGAACGGCGCCGGCCTCAACATGCCGGACACCACCCTCGATATCCCCGCCCTGACGGAAAAGGATTTGAAGGACATCGCCTTTTGTGTGAAACAAAAAGTGGATTTCATCGGCCTCTCCTTTGTCCGGACGGCGGCCGACATCGAGCTCTGCCGCCGCGAGATTCGCTCCCACGGCGAGGAGATTCCAATCATCGCGAAGATGGAGAAAACCGAAGCCGTAAAAAATCTCGATGAAATTATCGAGGCGACCGACGGGGTGATGGTGGCCCGCGGGGATCTGGGCATCGAAATCCCGCTCGAGGAGGTTCCCCTGGCCCAGAAAAGAATCATCTCCTGCGCCAACCAGCTTAGGAAACCCGTCATCACGGCCACCGAGATGCTTATCTCCATGGTGGATGCGGCGCGTCCCACCCGGGCCGAGGCGGGCGACGTGGCGAACGCTATCCTCGACGGTTCGGACGCCGTCATGCTCAGCGAGGAGACCTCGGTGGGTAAACATCCCTCCGAGGTTATCCGGATGATGGCCCGCATCGCCGAGGCCACCGAGAAAAGCACGGCCATTTCGGGGGACGCCGCGAGAAAAAGGCGGCGGGACGGCCCGGGCAGGATGAGCCTCGCCCACGCCATCGCGAACTCGACCGTCGAGCTCGCGCGCGACCTGCGGGCCGCGGTCATCATCACCCCGACGGACTCGGGCGACACCCCCCGGCGAATCGTGCGCCACCGGCCCGACCAGCCCGTCATCGCCCTGAGCACCTCGGACCGGACCCTCCGGCGGCTCTCCCTTTCCTGGGGCGTATTCCCGTGGAAAATTTCCCGGCGCCTGCCGCTCGATAAAATCCTTTCAGCCGTGAGGGAGCGAATCATCGGGGAAAATCTGGGCGCGAAAGGCGATTCCGCGATTCTGTGCGCCGGGTATCCCTTCGGCGCCAGGAAAAATAAGGGCCGGGTCATTCAGACCGAGGTGATCTGATCGTGGGCGGAGAGGAGCCGGACGGCGTTTTTCTCGGAATCGATCTGGGCGGCTCCCAGCTCAAGGCCGCACGCTTCTCGCCGGAGGGCGCCCGGGAAGCGGCGGAAAACACGGCTTCCCAAGCAAGCGGGGATGCCGAGGACATTTTCAGCGCCCTTTACGCCCACGCCGCCGCCCTCATCGGCGGATCGCACCTCCTCGGAATCGGCGTCGGCGTCGCCGGGCTTATCGATTCCGGGTCGGGCCGGATTCTCAACTCCCCCAACATTCCCGCCTTGAGCGGTTTCCCGCTCAGAGACCGTGTGCGGGAAGCCTTCGGCGGTGAAATCCCCGTCCTGATGATGAACGACGCCAACGCGGCCGCGCTGGGCGAGTATTTCGCGGGCGCGGGCAAGAGCTGCTCGAGCATGTTCCTCCTCACCCTCGGAACCGGAATCGGCGGCGGATTCGTCATCGACGGAAACCTCTGGACCGGAGCTGCGGGGGTGGGCGCCGAGGCCGGCCATATGTGCGTTCGGGCCGACGGCCCCCTCTGCCGCTGTGGGGCGCGGGGGTGTCTCGAGGCCTGCGTTTCGGGCTGGGCGCTCATGCGCGATGCCGATCAAATCGCCAAGCGGGATCCCGAATCCGCAATCGCGGGGATGTCCCCCCGGACCCCCCTCGCCCTTGCGGAACTCGCCACCGCCGGCGACCGTCAGGCCCGGACGCTCTGGGAAAATGCCGGGGCCATGCTTGGAACCGGCATCGCCAATCTGATGAACCTGTTGAACCCCGACTGTATCGTATTGACCGGGGGTCTCGGAGAGGCGGGCGCCCTTTTGCTCAAGCCGGCGAGGCGGGCCTGGGAGAGTCAGGCTTTCAAGGAGACCCGGGCGTCCACATCGGTGAAACCGGGGGTTCTGGGCGAATGGGCGGGCGTCCGGGGAGCCATACAACCGTTTTTGGGGAAATGAGACGCACCGCCCGGCTATGCGCCCTCCCCCTGGCGGCGGTGCTGTTTTTTCTTCCTCCTTTCAAAACCGCCGCATCCTCTAGTCAAGAACAGGAGCCCTCCAGTCAGGAGCACAAACCCTCTGGTCAGGAGCCCGAGACCTCTAGCACCCCGGAGGGCTCCCGGCCCAGGGTGGGCTCCCGGCCTTTTCAGACGGGTGAAAATCTCAAGTACCAGATCCGCTGGCTCGGTCTCGCTGTCGCCACCCTCCGCCTCAGCGTCGAGGGCCCGCTGAAGTGGGAGGGCAACACCGTTTTTCGTTTTCGCAGCCGCCTCAGGTCAGCGGGTCTGCTCAGACACCTCATCCGGGTGGACGACAAGATCACGAGCTATACGGACGCGGCGGGCTTGTTCAGCCGCCGGATTGAAGTCAGGCAGCGCGAGGGTCACTACCGGGGCGAGCGGTGGAACGTATTCGAGGGGGGACGCGCCACCTACGGCCGCCCGAAAAGGCCGCCGAGGTTTTATGAAATTCCGGGGCCGGTGCAGGATTTCCTCGGAGCGCTCTACAAAACGCGGGCCTTCGACCTCCGGCCCGGCAAGAGCATGACCCTCAAAATATTCAACAACAAGAAACTTCATCCGGTGCGCATCACCGTCATCGGCGTCGAAATGAGCGATACGTTGTGGGGGCCTGTCCGCACCCTGGTCATTCAACCGGATTTTATCGAAAACAATTACCTGAAAAGCTTCGGGACGACCTGGATATACGTGACCGATGATCGCCACCGGATTCCGGTGCGTTTCGAGAGCCGAACTTACCTGGGCACCATGATCGCCCATCTGGTCGAAAGCAGGGGGGTGCCCTCCGGCCCCCTCTCAGGAGCCCCTATCAGAAAGCTCAAGGGCTGGAAATCGCCCGCGAAACGGGTCAAGGAAAGCTCAGGCGGAGGGCTCATAAAGCTAAGGGAGATCATGAGGAAAACCCCTAAAAATAATTACAAAAAAAAGGATTACAAAGAAACAAATAAGCCATCGGGCGGGGACGGCGGGTCTTGAAGCCAGGACGCTCCAGGGCAGGAATTATGCTCTTCGCTGGAGACGGCGCGGGCCCCTTGGTAGAGACATTAGGGCTTTGATTCACCTTTTATCCGTAGAAATCGAATCTGCGGTTGACAGCGAAACAATGTTAACTTAAATTAACACTGTTTGATTGTGGTTTTCACCGCTGCCATGCAGGAAATGGAATCATGCCCACCCCTCATCAGAAAGCCCCCGGAGAACTCTCACCCAGCCTCGAGCATTACCTTCGGTCGATTTACGATCTCCAAGAAGAAAAGGGATACGCGCGGGTCACCGATATCGCCGAAAAACTGGGGGTCGCGAAGCCAGCCGTATCCACCGCCCTCAAGACGCTTCGCTCCTCGGGGCTCGTCGATCATCGGGTCTATGAGAGCGTGCTGCTCACCGAAAAGGGAATGGAGCGCGCCAAGAGCGTTTCGGGCAAATTCTCGATTCTCCTTCAATTTCTCACCGAGGTCCTTGGCGTCGAGGAGGAGCAGGCCTTCGTCGATGCCTGCCTGATGGAGCACTACGTCAGCGGCAACGCCATGGGCCGTTTTCTGGACCTTCTCCGCTTCTTCGAGGACAAGGACCACCAGGGGGCCCTTGAGGCCTTCCACGATTTCAGGCGCTCCTGCGAGAGCGAGGTCGCCTGTCCCACCTGCTCTTATCACTGCGATGTCAGTGTGAAGCCGTCATCTATCGAGATCGGCTCATAAAGGAATTTCCGCGGAAATGAAAAAATTCATCGTTTGTCTCGGTCTGATTGCCCTGCTCCCCCTCGTCCCGCCGCCCGCCGCCGGAGAGGCCAACCTCAAGGAGGCCAGCCCCGGGGAGGTCAACCTCTACTCCTACCGCCAACCGTTTTTGATCAAGCCCATGCTCGATGAGTTCACCAAGAGGACGGGAATCCGGGTCAATACGGTTTTCGCGAAAAAAGGAGTGCTCGAAAAAATCAAGGCGACTCCGGGAGTGGCCGACGCCGTTTTAACGTCTGATGTCGGGCGCCTGAACGACATGAGCGAGGCAGGCGTTCTCCTCCCGGTTAAATCGGACATTCTCGAAAAAAACATCCCCGTCCAGTTTCGCCACCCCGGTGGCCTCTGGTTCGGACTGACGATGCGCGCCCGTATTCTTTTCGTCAGCAAGAAGCGCGTAAAACAGGCCGAGGCGACCTCCTACGAGGATTTGACTAAACCCGGCCTCCGCGGGCGGGTTTGCATCCGCTCCGGAAAACACGTTTACAACATCTCCCTGATCGCATCGATCATCGCCCACAAGGGCGAGGCCGCCACCCGAATATGGCTCGAGGGCGTGAAGGCCAATCTGGCCCGCAAGCCGGGGGGCAATGACCGCGCCCAGGCCAAGGCCATCTATTCGGGCCAATGCGACATCGGCATCGGCAACACCTACTACATGGGAAAAATGCAGACGAACCGGAAAAAACGCGCCCAGCGCAAATGGGCCGCCTCGATCCGGATTGTTTTCCCGAACCAGGCGGGACGGGGCGCCCATGTCAATATCAGCGGGGCCGCGATTATTCGCGGCGCGAAGAACCGCACCAACGCCGTCAAGCTGATCGAATTCCTGAGCGGGGATTTCGCCCAAAAATTCTACGCTGACCAGAATTTTGAATATCCGGTCAAGCCCGGCGTGCCGGTGAGCCCCATCGTGAAGTCGTGGGGTGATTTCAAGGCCGACACGATTAGCCTGACCACCGTGGCGAAGCACCGGCGCGCGGCCTCGAAACTCGTGGACCTGGTGGACTTTAACAATTCCACAAAGTCCTCCAACAATTAAAATTCGAAAAACCGTTCGAGTCAGGCATCGCCCGGGCGATTTTCGGGCTAGGGCGGGCTCTGGTTTCGGAACGAAAAATGACCGCTGCGACCGATAGCTCCCCCCTACTGGCCCGCCCGATGAGGTTCCTTCGTGCGGACATCTGGACCGTCGGCACGATTTTCTTCGCCGCCCTCATCGCCACGCCGATCCTCACGGTCCTGATTCTGGCGGCCTCCCCCAGCGGGGACATCTGGAATCATCTCGCCTCCACCGTTCTTCCCCGCTACATTCGTACCACGCTCGGGCTGATGGCGGGCGTGGGCGCCGGAACGGCCGTGATCGGCGTCGCCGCCGCCTGGCTCGTCACCCTTTGCCGCTTTCCGGGAAGGCGGGTCTTCGAGTGGGCCCTACTCCTGCCCCTGGCGATGCCCGCTTATGTCGTCGCCTATGTCTATACCGACATACTGGAATACGCGGGTCCCGTTCAGGAAATTCTCAGACAAGTCTTTGGCTGGTCCTCCGGGCGCGACTACTGGTTTCCCGAAATTCGCTCTCTTGGAGGAGCCGCCTCCATGATGACGCTGGTCCTCTACCCCTATGTCTACCTTCTCGCCCGGATCGCCTTTCTCCAGCAGTCAGCCTGCGTCCTTGAGGCGAGCCGGACGCTCGGCCTGGGCCCCTGGCGCAGTTTTTTCTCGGTGGCGCTCCCCCTCGCCCGCCCCTCGATCGTCATCGGGGTGAGTCTGGCCATGATGGAATCGCTCAACGACTTCGGTACCGTGGACTTTTTTTCGGTCGAGACGCTGACGGCGGGCATTTACGATGTCTGGCTCAACATGAACAGCACCGTCGGGGCGGCGCAGCTGGCCACGGTGTCGCTCGTGTTCGTCCTGGCGCTTATCGGAGCCGAAAAATGGTCCCGGCGGAGCCAGCGCTTCTACAGCACTTCATCGAAGTACCGGCCGCTCCCGAACTACCATTTAAAAGGTGCGAGGGCGGCTATCGCTTTCGCGGTCTGCGTCCTGCCGATTGCATTTGGATTCCTGGTTCCCGCCGGGGTTCTTTTGAACTATGCGGCGAGATTCTACGAGGAGAGCCTGTCGGCGAATTTTCTGACCTACGCCGGAAACAGCCTGATGCTTTCCTCGATCAGCGCCGCCCTGGCCGCCCTGCTCGGCCTGTTCATGGCCTACGGCGTCAGGATGAGCGGAAACCCCATCCTGGTGGCCGCCTCCCGCCTCGCGAGCGTCGGCTACGCCGTGCCGGGCGCCGTCCTCGCCGTCGGCGTCATGATACCGCTGGCCAGGGCCGATGCGGCGATCGACGGGCTCATGCGAAATCTCTTCGGCATCCCTACCGGACTTCTCTTGAGCGGGACCATCGTTGCCGTCACCTACGGTTATCTGGTCCGCTTCCTCGCCCTTTCCTACGGAACCGCCGAGTCCAGCCTCGCCAAGGTCACCCCCAATATGGACGGCGCTTCCCGCACCCTGGGGATGAGCCCGGGCCGGACCCTCCGCCGAGTCCATTTCCCCCTGATCCGGGGAAGTGTCCTCGCCGCCGCCATCCTTGTTTTCGTGGATTGCATGAAAGAGTTGCCGATGACAATCATCCTGCGGCCATTCAACTACGGAACCCTGGCCACCCAGGTTCACCAGTTCGCATCGGACGAGCTTCTGGAGGAAAGCGCTCTGGGCGCGCTGGCTATCGTCGCGGCGGGTATTCTTCCGGTCATCATCCTCAGCGCGACTATCCGCGGAACGCGGCCCGGCCACTCCGGAGAGAAAGGCTAAGCCCGTGAGCAGCCTCCTACTGGAGAACATCCACCACGCCTACGGCGAAAACCGGGTCATTCGCGGGGTATCGGCCGAAATATCGGGCGGCGAGTTTGTCTGTCTCCTCGGCCCCTCGGGGTGCGGAAAAACCACCCTGCTTCGCCTGGCGGCCGGCCTCGAACCCCTCATGAACGGAAAAATTATAATCGGAGGCGCCATCGCCGCGGACCCCAAGGCGGGGATATTCGTACCGCCCGAGGCGCGCGGCGCCGGTCTCATGTTCCAGGATTACGCCCTGTTTCCTCACCTCACGATCTTCGAGAATATTATCTTCGGAATCCCCAACCCCGCGCCGGACCGGCTCCGCTCCGTTCGCGAGGGCATGGACGACATGGGAATCGCCGACCTGGCGGACGCCTATCCCCACATGCTTTCGGGCGGGCAGCAACAACGCGCCGCCCTTCTCCGGGCCATGGCGCCCAGGCCGAAAGTTCTTCTGCTCGACGAGCCGTTCTCGGGCCTCGATGTCAGCCTGCGCGCGCAGGTTCGCGAGGAGACGCTCTCGTTGTTGAAAAAGACAGGGGTGGCCGCCCTCATGGTGACCCACGATCCGCAAGAAGCCATGTTCATGTCCGACCGTATCCTGGTCATGAACCGGGGAAAAATCGAGCAGGCCGGAACCCCTAGGGAGGTCTATCAGTTCCCCGCCACCGAATACATCGCCCGCTTTCTCGGGCAAACGAATATCCTTCCCGGAATCGTCCTGGATTCGGGTTACGACGAAATCATGACCTCGATCGGTCCGGTTCCGTGCCTGTCCATGCGCGGGCTCGAATTCGGAACCGACGCTTTTATCTCGATCCGCCCGGAGAGCTTCATGCTCGAGCCGGACGGGCCCTTTCAGGCGGAGGTCATGGGAATCCGCTACGGTGGGCACTACGCGATTCTCGAGGTGGAAATCGTCGGAGAAATCGGAAAGGGCCAGCGGTTGAGGATTCACGCCCACTCAAACTGGCGAATCGACGTGGGCGAGAGAATTCGTTTCCGGGTAATCCCGGATTTCGTCACGGTTATCGAGGACGCGGCCCCGAACGGCGATTAAGGCGAGGGGGTTATTTAAATACGGGCGTAAAACTTTTCTCGGACACGACTTTTCCATCCTTGAAATCGAACCTTTTCCCCTTGGAATAATACCACCAGACCTCGGGTTTCTTTCCGTCCTTGTCCTTTCTGAATTCCTCGGCGATTCCGTAGCGGCGAATCACGCGGGCACGGGGCGATTTTTTAGGATAAGCCTTTAAAGTTTCCTGGACGTTTGGCCAGGCCCCGTGAAACGCGAGTTGATGATCGTAAAGGATGAATTTTTCGGCATTGACTCTCCGGGTGATGTCGATTCGGATCGGCCGGGCGAAGCGAACATCGTCGAAGCGTCCTTGCTCGAAGAAACTCAAATAATATTTCGGTTTCCCGGGCTGGACCGGAATAACGACGCGGAATGTCCCATCCGAGGCTGTGACGCCCAGGACGAGCAATTTACGGTTTTCAGTCCAAGACGGGGATCCGCCTGAAGGGGGCGGGCGGAAGCTGAAACCAGCACTGAAAGTTGCGGAACGGGCATCCCCAGGGGGTCGGTGACAATGCCCGCGATGACGACCCGTCCGCCCGCCGCCGCGAACCTCAAGCCGGATTGAACGGTAGCCGCCGAGACCCAGCCAGCGCAACCCAACACCAGTAGAAACAGCGGGAGAACACGCGAGGAGCGTCCTGGTATCAGCGCCCGCAGCAATGTTTGTATTTTTTTCCGCTTCCGCATGGACATGGTTGATTGCGCCCAACCTTCGGGGTATCTCGGCGAACAGGGGTGGCGGTCTTCACAGCCGCTTCCGCTTCGCTGCCGCCGAAAGCGTCTACATTGCTGTGCGTCATTTGGAATTCCTGCTCGCGCTCGAAG
>JAPYQX010000386.1 GCA_029937135.1 Nitrospinota bacterium | reverse complement strand
CGTCCGTATCCGGTAACGCGTGAGTCAAGAAGGAACAGATCCGCTCGCACCAGGAATTGTGCAACAAGGCCGGTTTTGTAAAGGAATACATCCAGTCGGCCAGAAGTCATATGCGAGCAAAATCAAAGTCTGAGGGTAATATTTCTTCTCTGGAAAAACAGCTTGTCAAAGTTGAGAAGGCCATCTTGAAGTGGACACGAATTTTTGAAGTTGATGAGAGCGGATGGGAGACAGCAATTCAGCGGATTAAAGCCTTGGAAGCCGAGAAAGATGTGATTTCTGGGAAGGTAGAGGGACTTCGCCATTCTGGAAATGTCGTTCCTTTGACCGCAGAAACTACCGACGAATTCCTACTCGAACTTTTAGAGAGTTTTGAAGAGACGATGAGCCTGGGAGATATAGGCGACAGACGTGCATTGATGGGTCAGGTGGTAGAGAAATTAGAAATCGGGGGCAAATTTAAAGGTTCCCGAACTCGGGAATTAGTGATGCATGCCCGCCCTATAACTAGTCCAAGGTTGGTGACCCCAGGGGGATTTGAACCCCCGTTCCAGGCTTGAGAGGCCTGTGTCCTAACCACTAGACGATGGGGCCGTGGCGAGGCGGACGGTTCAATACGCCCTCAACTCGCGGCGAATTTAGCCCTTCGCCGGTAGCCCGTCAAGCGCATTGCCGGTTCCCGCGAGCGCGCCTTGGCGGCCGGGTTCGCGCCCGGGGCGATGGTCTTTTTTCAGCGGCATCTTTCTGACCTTCCGCCCGGGCTGGTCCGGTCCGAGACCTTTCTTGACAAGGCTTCCGCGGATTCTTACTGTTCGGGTTGTCCGAAATTAAAATTTGTTGACCTTTTGAAGTTAACTTCCACGAGGGAAAGTGCGAAATGCCAAAATACGACCACAACAAAGTCTGGCTGGACGGGGAGGTTGTCGCCCCCGAGGAGGCCAAAATCAGCGTTTTCTCACAGGCGGTCCTGAGGGGCGGGAGCGTCTACGAAGGTATCCGCGGCTATTGGGGGAAAGAGCGCGATAATCTTTTCGTGTGGATGATCGAACCCCACCTCGACCGTCTCTACGAGAGCATGAAGGTCATGCGGATTGACCCGCCTTATAGCCGCGAGGAGATGCGCGGGGCCGTCATCGAGTGGATCCGCGCAAATGATTTTCGGGAAGACATACATTTCCGCCTCAACATCTATCTCGGGGACGCGGGCCGCCTCGACACGAAAGGATACGGCTCCGCCGAGGTCGAAGCCGGGATGTTTATTTCGGGAGGGTCTCGCAAGGTTCCCGGCCGCCTCGAGAACGGCGTCAACCTGGGGGTGAGCAGCTGGCGCCGGATATCGGACGACAGTATTCCGCCCCGCGTGAAGGCCGCCGCCAACTACCAGAACAGCCGCTTCGCCGGGGTGGAAGCCCGGGTGAACGGCTATGACGACGCCATTCTCTTGAACCAGAGCGGAAAGGTGGCCGAGGCGACGGGCGCCTGCATCCTGGCGATTCGGGATGGCGAACTCATCGCTCCGCCCGTGACGGAGAGCATTCTCGAGAGCGTCACGCGGTCATGCGTGATGGAGATGTACGAAAAATACATCGGCAAACCGGTGACCGAGCGGCCGCTCGACCGGACCGAGCTATATATCGCCGACGAAGCGATCATGTGCGGTTCAGGCGAGGAGATCACACCCATTGTCTCGGTGGACAGAATCGCCGTGGGAAGCGGCGAGCCGGGCCCGCTGACCCGCCAGCTTCAGGACGTTTTCTTCACCGCAGTGCGCGGCAACGATGAGGCCTATGAAAATGCGATCACGCCGGTTTATTGATCCTGCGGTTTTGCGTCCCGCGTTTTAAACGAGAATGTCCAACCCCCGCTGGACCACCTTGCCGTCGATCTCGATGGTGGGATCCCACATGATGAGATCGTAGTGAGTGGCCGCCTTGAGGGTGCCGCCGAGCATCAGCGAGGTTCCGATTCCGATGTGAATCGTGTTGAGAACCCCTTCGTCCTCGAGCATCCGGCCGGTCATGCGGGAGCCGGGGTTGAGGCCCACGCCGAGTTCGGCGATGTTCCAGCAGTTCGGGTCGCCGTGCGCCGCGATGGCGTCCTGTAGAATCTTCACCTGCTCGCCGCCGCCCTCGATTTTCGTGATAAACCCTTTTTCGATCGTGCAGGTGAAAGGCTCCCTGAGCGAGCCGATACCCAGGTAAGGGATCGATGCGTCCACGACAAGTTTTCCATCGGCGGTGCCCTCGATGGGCGGGACATTGACCTCGATAGTGGGGACGGGTGAAATCTCTCCGGGGCCGGGGATGTTTGTCATCACGTTGGCCCGCCGCCCGCCCGCTTCGAATCTCAGGTCGGTGCCGCGCGGGGAGGTGAGGCGAAAGTGATCGCCATCCGTGAAGGCGCGGCCAAGCCGCCGGCACACTTCGGCCTGAGCGTTGAAATCCGTCTCGAGTAACCCCGGACTCAAGAACATCTCATCCGACCAGTCGCTCATGGCCAGTATCCGCGCCCGGGCGGCGAGCGCCTCCTTGACGGCCACGGTATGTGTCATCGAGACCGAAACCGGAATGAAAATGACATCGGACTCGCGCATGGCGGCGGCGACCGCCGCGGGGGGCTCCTCCCCGTGCATCTTCCGCGGGGGCATGACGGCGGTGACGACCTCGCCTCCGAGTGAGGCGGCCGCCCGCGCCACCCGCTCAGCCAGTGTGGTGG
>JAPYQX010000385.1 GCA_029937135.1 Nitrospinota bacterium | reverse complement strand
GCGTCGATGGGGCTTTCGGGCGTTTTGCTCACGACCGACAAGATGGACCCGAATGTCGTCTACAACATCCTCAAGATCACGAACGGCAACCGGAAGCATCTTGGCAACGTCCACAAGATTTACAAAAGATGGACCGCGAAGATCGGCATGACGAACGTGGGCATCGCGCTGCATCCGGGCGCCAAGCGCTTTTATAAAGAAGCGGGTGTAATGAACTAACGTATAATCGGTTCGAGCCGCCGGCGGCCGTGCCCCCCGGCGGCTCGAACCGCTCGGAGACTCACCTGGCATGAATGAAGAGGGCAAACGAGGACCGCTGGATTACGTCATCTTCGTGATTGCCGTGGCCATGTCGGCCTACCATGTTTTGATTGGTTACACGGGCGGGTATGAGCCCCTTTTCCAGCGGGCTCTTTCGTACCTGTTCGGATTGGTCCTGATTTTCCTGATCTACCGAAAACCCTCGGGGGGAGGGTGGAAGCCCGTCCTGGTGGGGATTCCCGTCCTCCTCGCGGCCGTTTCGGCCTACTACCCGATCTGGGAAATCGACTATTTCCTGGACCGTCTTTACTACGTCGATCCGCTCAGATTGGCGGATTACGTCCTTGGGATCACCATCATCGTCCTCACCCTGGAGGCCGCCCGGCGGACGATCAACAACGCTCTCCCCCTGATCGCGATCACTTTCCTCGTATACTCCTATAAAGGCATCGCGCCCTATCTCCCTTGGGAGTTCGGGCATGGGGGCGCCACGTTCGCGCACATCATTGAGCACCACTACATCACCTACGACGGCCTCTGGACGACGCCGTTGAGCGTCTTCTCGGTCTACATCTTTCTCTTTATTTTATTCGGCGCCTTCCTCGAGCGGATGGGGGCCTCGGAGTTCTACGTCAAGCTCTCCATGGCGGTCGCCGGCCATCTGCGCGGGGGGCCCGCCAAGGCCGCCATCTTCGCCAGCGCCATGACGGGAACCATCATGGGCAGCGCGAACGCCAATGTGGTTACGACGGGCGCCTTTACAATCCCGATGATGAAGAAGACGGGCTTTACGCCCGAAACCGCCGCCGGAATCGAAACGGCCGCCTCGACCGGGGGGCAGATCATGCCGCCCGTCATGGGCGCCTCGGCCTTCCTCATCGTTGAGTTCACGGGAATCTCCTACTGGACGATCGTGAAGGTGTCGGTCCTCCCGGCGGCACTCTATTTCTTTTCGGTTTATGCGATTGTCCACCTGACGGCGCGGAAAAACGGGCTTGTCGGCCTGCCGCGCGATCAGGTCCCGGCCCTGGGCCCCGTGATGAAAGAGGGCTGGTTCTACCTCCTGCCGCCGATCATTATCCTGGCGGTTCTCATGACGGGCCGCCCTGTGCCCTACGCCGGTCTCGCGGGGATTTTATCGGTCATCATTCTGGCGGCGATCAAGGGGGGGCTCGTTCTCGTCCAAAAGGCGGGCCGGGAGGGCGTCACGGCGGGCGAAGTGCTCAAGGCCATCGGCGCCGGCCTCTGGAACATCGTTGAGGCAATGAACAAGGGCGCGCGCCAGTCGCTCCCCATCGCGGCAGCGGTGGGCACCGTGGGCCTCATCATGGGCGCGCTCTTTCAGACGGGCCTCGGCCTCAAGTTCGCCTCGATGGTGACCTCGCTGGCCGGCGACAGCCTGCTGCTCGGAATTTTCTTGGTGGGGATCGCCTCGTTCGTGCTGGGGATGGGCCTACCGACGAGCGCCGCCTATATCGTCTTGTCGGTGATGGCGGTGCCCGCTCTCATGGAGCTTGGTGAGTCGGTCGGCCTCACTCTCCTGGCCGCTCATCTCATCGTCTTCTGGTACAGCCTGGACAGTTGCTTCACGCCCCCTGTGTGCGTACCCGCCTATACGGCGGCGGGCCTCGCCGGGGCGAATCCCTCCAAGGCCGCCTGGTCGGCGCTCATGATGGCAAAGGGGATGTACGTCTTGCCGCTGATGTTCGCTTTCACGCCCATTCTTTTGTTGAATCAACCGCTTCAGGCCGTCGAGACTGTCATTGCCGGATTTTTCGGATTCACGGCCATGGCTGCCGCGATGGTGGGATTCATGTATTTCCGCATATCAACGCCCGTGCGCCTCTTTCTCACTGTCTCATCGGCGATGCTCTTCTGGCCAGGGATGTTGCTGCATATCGGCGGCGGGCTGATTCTTGGCGGGGTATTCTTCCTTCAGCGAAAGCGCCTTTTGTCCGAGGGCGAGCCCGACATCGCGGCCCCTCCGCTCGAGGCGGTCTGACAAACGGCCCGAAACCTGCGCCCGGCGAAATTTCCCTCCTCCGCCGGATAAAGGCAATGCCGTTAGTGAAATGCAATCGCCGCAGGCGGCGTCTCAGGCAGTAGCGGTCATCGCCTCCATTCGATCCAAAATCCCCTCGGCGCCGAGCCCCAAGCCCTCGCGGCGCGACATGACACCCTTCGAGATATCATGGCGCCACCGCGTGAAATCCTCCTCCTGCGCGAAGTGGCTTAGCTCATGGGCGCGGTCGCATTTATCAAGAGACAGGGCGAGGGCCAGGCCAACGGATTTGCCGATATACGACTCGTAGGAGGAGCTGAGAACGCAAACCTTTCCGGCGTCCTCCAGGGCGCGGGCCACCTCGCGCGCGGCGAGCGGCCCACCGAATTTGGCGGTCTTGATGACGCCCACGTCAACGGCGTCCTCGTCGATGAGCCGCCTGGCGTCATCGAG
>JAPYQX010000384.1 GCA_029937135.1 Nitrospinota bacterium | reverse complement strand
GATCACCCCCACGTGCGGGCCTGCATCGACGCCGGCCACGCCTTCCTCACCGAGGGGGAGAGCGCCGGGGAGGCCTTCGGGCGGCTCGCACCGTTCGCCGCCGCCATCCATTTGCACGACAACGACGGGAAGAGCGACGAGCACCTGATTCCGGGGGCGGGCGGAACCCCCTTCACCGCCCTGTGGCAGGCGCTCGATAAAGCAGGCTACGAGGGACCACTTACCTTCGAGCTACGCCGCCCGGAGGGCGCCGACTACGCCAATATTCTCGCCGAGCTGGACCGGAGCGCTCCGCTGCCGGGGAGGCCCGCATGACCGGAGAGATTCCGGGCGAGACTCTGGCGCGCCTGAAAGAGATGGCGGGGGATTACTTCGGGGCCGAAGTGACCGGGGCCGCCCCACTCGAAGGGGACGCCTCGGACCGCTCCTATGTCCGCCTCCGCCACCCCGGCGGGGCAGCCATCCCCGGAGGGACACCCATCCCCGGAGGGACACCCATCCCCGGAGGGACACCCATCCCCGGAGGGACACCCATCCCCGGAGGGGCGGCCATGTCCTCGATAGGCATGATTCTCGCCTCCCCGTTCGATGAAAAAGAGCTTCCCTTCATCAACGTTCAGGCGCACTTCCGGGCAATCGGCCTTCCCGTTCCCGAGATATACGCGGCGGACCCGGAAAGCGGCTTATTGCTCCTCGAGGACGGCGGTGACCGGACGCTCGAGACGGTATGGAACGCGGGCGGTTGGGAGGCGGCACGGCCCTTTTACGAGGAAGCTATCCGCCTGCTCGCCGCTCTCCGGAGGGCGCCCGTAGAGAACGAAGAACCGAAGCGGCTGGCGCTCGGCCATGGATTCGATGAGGCGCTTTTCATACGCGAGCTCCACATGACCCGCCGCTGCGCCTTCGAGGGCCTTTGCGGCCTCCCCGCCCTCGAGGTTGATTTCGAGCTGCCCTTCACAGCGCTTGCCGAAGCGCTTTGCGAGCTGCCATACACGCTCACCCACCGCGACTATCACAGCCGGAACCTCATGGCGCGGGAAAAATATTCAACCGGGCTGCTCGTCCTCGATTTTCAGGACGCCCGCCTCGGCCCCGCGGTCTACGACATCGCCTCCCTGGTCTTCGACAGCTATGTCCCCCTCCCCGAGGAGGGGCGGCGGGCGCTTGTCGCGCAATTCCGGGCCGAATCGGGCGCGGAGGAATTGTTCCCGGCCCCCGAGGCGTTCGACAGCGCGCTTTGTCTCACCGGCCTTCAGCGAAACCTCAAAGCCATCGGGACCTTCGCCTGTCAGAAAACCGAGCGCGGCAACCCGCGCTACCTTCGTCATATCCCGCTCGCGGCGACACATGTTCGCCGTCATCTCGCGGCGCTTCCGGAGTGGAGCGAATTCGCGGCGCTGATCGAGCCCTATATCCGTACTCTCGAAGAAACGAAAAAGGAGACGGTTCATTGAGCATTTGGCCTTCTTTTATGTACAACAAGATAGAACTCGGTCTTTACGACTTCATCTATACAGGCGAAATCTCGAAAAACGAGGCCCGCATCGAGGCCACCTACGAAACGATTGTCGGCGACTCGCCGAACCGGAAGTTGATCGAGGAGGTGCAGGGCGACCGCCTGACGAAAGTCCGGTTTGGGCGGGACGAGATGTGCTTCGTCGCGATACACGATGGCCATGTGGTCAGCTACATCTGGGGCTCGCGGGGCAAGGTCGGCGTCGAGGAAATCATGATGGCCGTCGATATCGCGCCGACGGAAATATATCTCTACGATGCCTTCACGCTCGAGCCCTGGCGGGGGCGGAACCTCTATCCCGCTGTCCTCCAGCGGGCGCTGGAATTCGGCGGGATACTGGGCCTGAAGCGCTCGACTATTTTCGTCGAGGCCAGGAACACGCCTTCGATCCGGGGGGTGACGAAGGCGGGCTTCACCCTTTTTCAGAAACTTCTTTTAACCACGGTGCTGGGGTTCGGAACCCCCCGGCTGCTGCCTCCCCTCGAAGGCCACGAAACGGCCGAGTTCATCTCCCTTTAAGCCGTGGATTTGACGCCCGAAATGCGGCCACTTAGTATCTCTTGGTTTCTCGGGGCCCTGAATTTCTAAGCTCTGGATTTTCGCCCCCTTCAACAGGTTTGATGGAGAATAAATGTCCTCTTCGTGCTCCGCGCCTTCTCCGTGCTACGCCGTGACTTACTCTCCGGAGGGGAAGGAGCCCCTTCAGGTCTGCGTCTATTCCACTCCCGGAGATATTGATCGGCTGGCCCCGGAGTGGCGGGCGCTCATGGCGGCCAGCTCTCACTCACATCCATTCCATGATCCCGCCTGGCACGCCACCTGGTGGAAGCATCTCGGCTCGGGCGAGCTTCACATTTGCACGGTGGGCCCGGAGGGCGGGCCCCTGATCGCCATCGCCCCCTTCACCCTTCGGGAGGACGGGCTGATGCGCTTCGTCGGCGGCGAGGACCTGACCGACTACCTCGATATCATCGCGCGCGACGGGGCACACGAGGACGCCTGGTGGGCGCTTCTCGAATACCTGAACAGCCCGGACGCCCCCGCGTGGAAAGAGCTGGCCCTGCACAGCGTCCCCGCCGGCTCGCCGACGGTGGCCTTCTTCAAAGCGGCAGGAGGCAGCGCCACTCATGGCGGCGCCATCATAGAGACCGAAAACGTCTGTCCGGTGATTCCGCTTCCCGGCTCCTGGGACGATTACACCGCCATGCTG
>JAPYQX010000383.1 GCA_029937135.1 Nitrospinota bacterium | reverse complement strand
CCCCGATACCACCCACCACAGCGGCCAAATGTAAAATGATATTCGGCCGCGCTTCGTCTATCAGGCAGTCTATGTCCTGGGTCTTTCGAAGGTCGTACTCCTGGCTCCTTGGGACAAAGAGATTTTCCGGATTGTAGGTTTTAAGACGTTCAACGAGATGACTTCCCAAAAAACCGCTTCCCCCCGTTACCACAACTCGGCGGTCGGCCCAAAATTCGCTCATCTATAATATGTTCCTGTTAAGAAAGGAGACCGATTCGATCGATCCCTTCAGGGAATATCACTTACCGGGCTTATAGAGTACGGAATTATGTATTGTTCATCCGGCCATTTCAAATGGTCGGCCCATCTTCATGGGCTGTCCGGGAGTATTATTAAAGGAATCCACAGAAATCGCATTTCGAGGGAATTCCATGGATATTATTGAGATAATCTCCCCTTTCCAGGACACCCCCCGTCACTTCCCGTATTCTCCTCTCCGAGCCATCCGAGTTTTCTTAATTTGGAATCCAACACCTCCGCAACAAGACGATGGCCCACCTCGTCCCAATGGGAATCGTTCTTCCAGCGGCCCCTTCGTCCAGTACGGAGAAATTCACTCTGGAATTTTTCCTTGAATGAAACGCATTCAATCGAATGCTTTTGGCACATGCTCTCGACTTTCACTCCCGTCGGGTCTCGGTAGAAACTCGCATTCGGATCGTTGAAATCAATCGTATTCGAGTCCTGAACCGCCTGGAGAAATTTCGCTCCGTCCTTTTCCACGGCCCGCTTCCATTTCAACAAAAGTCTTTCATGGAGGTCCCAGGCGATGGGTTCGGGACTTTGATCCAGATAAGCCTGTCGGCCTCCCTCGGCAAGCTGGGCAGCCTTAACTACCTTGGGACGATTGTGAATAACCTTCGCCTGCTCCATCAAATAAGGAACCGTCCTGATCGCATGATAAATATCGAATCTCCTCACAATAGCGAGGGCAAACATCTTCCATTTCGGATGTTCGCTTCGCCATGAAGGATCGAACACCAACTTATCCTTATCTCTTTGGCTGTACCTTGGCTTAAGGTATTTTTTCAAATTATCGCTCAGGTCATTATAAACCATTACGTAAACGACAATGTCCGGTTTGAATCTCCTCGCAAATTTTTCATAAAGAATTAAATGCTGCGCTGTCCCCATGCCGGACATCCCCATCGGAATTGCCTCCCAATTCGCGCAACTGGTTCGGCCAGTATTGATCAATTCCTCCAGCTTGGCAGAAGCCAAGTCACCCAAACTATTTATCTGGGGCGCCTCTATAAATGAATCGCCTATAATTAAAATCCGCATACTTTTTTTTGCAGTGTTCGATCCCGATCGTGATATGCGAAATTATTGGCGACAAACCGGACATCGTAGTTATTCAGGAGAACGAAGCGATTAATACCCCCAGGATAAAAACTCGTTCTCTCCGGCACGAACTGATATTGGAACGAATGAATAGGAATAAATCTGGATATGGAATATTCAGCGATTCCAAAAGTCAGAATACAGGCGCCAAGGACCAAGAGGATTTTCGATCGATATTTACGCGTCATGACGCGAACAAACCCCTCAAACCGGATGTATTTTTCTGACAATAATTAATTCTGGATCGTGCCAATGGTGTAGGATGTTATTTTGCGACTATGTTTTTGGGGATATTCATATTATCCACTAACGAATTTTCATTTCCTTCATTTCTTTCTGCAATCAGGCTAAGCAACCCATAAACCCAAAACAACACCGTAAAAACGCTGTAAGAAAATAAATTGTCAAATAAGGCATGAATGCTGAATCCAACCAGACCGATGAATGTCCAATAGGATATTAGAGCCCCCCGCTCTGCTTCCCGCCAGAGATAGAAAAGCAAAAGGAAATGAAGCGAAAGGAACGCTATTAACCCCACGCCCCCTCCTTCCACCATGACTCTCAAATATTCATTGTGGGCTGGCACAGATTTAACATCTTTCCGAAACGGGGGAATGGGGCCGGAAGAAGTTCGTTCAATCCGGATCACTTCATCTTCGAATGTGCCCAAACCTGAACCCCAAATCGGGTTTTCATACCAAGACCTCAAACCCAGTTTCAATGCGTATTTTCGTGGCACTATCGATCCGTCCTTAATTTTGATTTTTTCAAACTGTCCGAGATATTCAATAGAACCCCATGCAATTAATCCAGAAACAACAATAAGACCCATGACCAGGATTTCTTTCTTCTTTACATTCAGTATTATCGGAACACTCAAAAGAAACGCCGCCAAAATTCCAATGACCGCTCCCATCGAACCGACCCAGAGGAGACATGCCCAAGCAACAACCCCACCCGCATAATACGCGTAACGGCTTTTCCCTCCTCCCGTGGCCCCGAGTCCCACCATCATACTTCCCGCCAAAATGCAGTAGGCGGCAAAATAATTCGGCTGCGCCATGGTGGATGCTATGTATCTAGAAGTTTTTTGGTCAAGGCCAACCCGAAGCAACATGGGAATATTGATTTCCACAAGCGCGCCAAACCCCCTCTGGACAATCCACAGCCCGACAACCGATGCACCGCTTATAGCCATAATCGTCACCAGTTCCCGAATCGATCTTTTATTTCTATATAATTCGTCAACCGCTACAAATAAGAGGAAAGGAATCACAATTTCCGCGATCACCCAGAGGCTTCCAATTGAAACGCCCCCTAAAACAACCGAGATGAGAGAAAC
>JAPYQX010000382.1 GCA_029937135.1 Nitrospinota bacterium | reverse complement strand
CTCGACTGCCCGCGAGTCTGTCCGGGCGATCAGGATAAAATTCGGATCGCGTTTTGCCTCAACAGCGACGCGGATTTTTCGTTCCATTTCCCGTACATCGACAATCTCCTTTCCGTCCAGATGGCCGCACCTTTTCGGAAACACCTGATCCTCGATGTGACAACCCGCCAGGCCAAGTTCCTCGATTTCCTCCACCGTGCGCGCCACATTCATCGGCTCCCCAAAACCCGTGTCGATATCAATGATGGAAGGAAGTGAGGTCACCCGTGAAATCGCCCGGCCCCGCTGGCTGACCTCGTTCAGGGTGATCAGCCCGATGTCCGGCAATCCCAGGTCCGCCGAGATTACAGCCCCCGAAATATAGATTCCGTCAAAGCCCAATTCCTCGATCAACATGGCGACCATCGGCGAGAAGGCGCCGGGAAACCGAAGAGGCCGGCCGCCCGAAAGCGCCGCCCGGAATTGGGCCCTGATTTCTCCCGCGGTTTGTTCCCGAAATCGCATCACTAATCCCTCCCCAGGAATTCCGATAAAAACCATCTTCCATCTTATTTCAAGCCGCCCAAAGATTCACCATGAAATTCCGGTCCAAATCTCCGGCGCCAGCCTCAAAATAAAATTCCTTGTTGTTTCGGCAAGCATTTCGGCCTAAAATTAATGGAGACAAGGGGGTGAAAGACCAACCCCGATCTCCCGATTTCTGACTTTGAGATGCCTGATGGCGGCGGCCTTACTCAACGGCTACCTGATCTTCCATATCGACAAGAGGAAAAAGAATTCAATTATGGCTTATGAAAAAATCTTGTTGATTGACGATGAGGACGACATCCGGACAGTCGCCCAAATGAGCCTTCAATCCGTGGGCGGCTTTCAGGTACTTCTTGCATCCGGTGGCGAAGAAGGAATAAAAACAGCCACATCGGAAAAACCCGACTTAATTTTACTCGATGTCATGATGCCCGGTCTGGATGGCCCGGGGACTCTTCGGCGGCTGAAAAACGACCCCGACACTTCGGACATCACCATAGTATTTTTGACAGCAAAAGCGCAGCAAATGGATTTCGTCAATTTAAAAGAGATGGGCGCGGCCGGGGTCCTTACCAAGCCTTTCGACCCGATGAAGCTCCCCGAGGATGTCAGAAAATTTCTTCCGAGCTGATTTCATCAGCCACTACAATTGAAAAAATAAATGACTAATAACGATTCCCTGAAAACTGATTCTTTCAACGCCGCGATGGAAGCCCTTCGCAAAGACTACGTTAATAGCTGGCCCGAAAAGCGCGAACGCCTTGAGATTGCGCTTGAAAATCTAGAAAAAAACCCAAAAGACATAATAATCATGGAAGAACTTCGAATGAGTTTCCACCGCTTCGCGGGCTCGGGCGGCTCTTACGGTTTACCCGAAGTCTCGGTCACCTCGCGCGAAGCGGAACTTTTCATCGATTCATTTCTTGATGCTGACGAGGCCATATCTCCAGATGCGATCAAGGAAATAAAAAATTACATCAAGACTCTCGATTCAATCTTCACGGCTCAAGCACCCGCCTCTTAATCAGGCAGGAATTTTCAGTATATCTCTCGCCTCATCGACAGTAGCCACCTCTCGATTCAGGTCTCCGGCAAGCCGGACCATCCTGACAACATGCTCGCCGTTGTCACCCAAAACCCCGGGGGCCAGATAGGGCTCATCCTCGCTCCCGACCCGGACGTGTCCACCCCGCATCACGGCCATCGTGTGCAGGTTTATTGCATTCGGGTCGGTAACACTCGTGACATACACCGACCCGTCGATCAGGCCCGCCGTCCGGTTCATGAACTCTTCCATGGTAGCCGGAGACCAACACCCGCCCGGACGCCCAAAAAATATCGTCAATATAAATGGCGGTTTGATGAGCCCTTTTTCAGCCAAATCGTTAAGGAGCCACATCTCTCCAAGACCAAACACCTCGAACTCCGGCTTGACGCCGTTGTCGTTGCACATCCGCATCAACTCTTCGAGTTCCTCACGCGGATGAAGCATCATCATATCCCGATTGAGAAAAACGAGGCTGTGTGCATTGAGCGCGACCGAAATCATTTCGGGTTTATTCTTAATGACCTCCCGGCGCTGTTCGACCGACTGGGTGGAAATGCCGAATTGAAGCATAACACCGCATCTATCCCTGATCGCCTTCGAATGAGATTCCCATGCATCGAAATTATTTGGCGGGGCATGTATATGGGCGATTACAGCGCCGGCTTTCGAAGCCTCCTCAACCGACGACGCCAAGGTTTCCGAATCGGAAAACCTTGCTGGAACCCCTGCATGCATCGATGTATCAGCCGCGCAGTTAGTGATGATGAGTTTATCCATGAATATTCTCCAGTTAAAAAAATATCGGATTAGCCTGAAAAAAATTCCCAATTAAATCATTAATGTACATACAGAGCCCGCCGCTTCGGGGCTTTCAAGCAAATTACCGGCCCTGCGACCAGGATCACCGGCAACGCTCTTTTAAACCACCGGACAAAGACCCCCGTCGATATTGATCGCGGTCCCCGTGATATAGGAGGCGGCATCCGAGGCCAGGAAACACGCCATATTAGCGTATTCCACTGCATCTCCCATCCGCCCGAGTGGAATTTCCTCTCCCCGTTTTTTCACATGTTCCTCGAAAGACATATCTGGCTTCACTTTGTCGTATAAACGCCGAGTCTGGTCGGTAATGATGCGGCCCGTGCACAGGGCGTTGACCAGAATGCCGTAG
>JAPYQX010000381.1 GCA_029937135.1 Nitrospinota bacterium | reverse complement strand
TCCCACGGCGTATCGGCCGAACGGCGCGATTCAGATTCTCGATGTCGTGGCTTTTCAAAGAGAAAAAACGTATTTTGGCGAACCCCTTTTTGGGTATGAAATGCCGATTGAGCGATCGATTGATATTGATAGCGCGGAAGATCTCCGATTCGCCGAAATGACTATTTCCTCGGGAGAGTTTCCCGAGGTTCGTGGCGGCCATGAGTAACCCAGCCTTGGAGCGGACCGCGATATTTCGCACCGAGGCCTCTCCTGAAATCGGCGGAGGGCATCTGATTCGGTGCCTGTCTCTCGCGGACGGGCTTTCAAATGAAGGATGGAAATGTGTATTTGCTACAACGGAAAAAACCCCGGACACTGTACCCGCACTAAATGACTCGGGCCATACCATTCAAATATTGAGAGACCCCGCCGAGGATGAGCCGACCGATATTGCCAGGAAATGGGGCGATGGATATGTCTTTCTCATCGTTGACCATTACAGGCGTGATGAAAAATTTGAAAAGGCATGCCGCTCCTGGGCGGATGGGATTTTGGTCATCGATGATCTGGCCAACCGGGGTCATGATTGTGATTTGCTTTTGGATCAGACTTTAGGAAGAGTCCGGGATGACTACACTCCGAGAGTCAATCGGGAATGCCGGATGCTTCTGGGGCCTGATTACGCTCTGCTCCGGGAGCAGTTTCCGGCGGCCCGGAAAGAGGTCTTATCCCGCCGTATGAAGGCCGGCGCCGTCCGGCGAATTCTGATTAGTCTCGGTGCGACCGACCCGGAGGACGTAAATAGCCTGGTTCTTCAGGGAGTGGCCCGGTCGGGAGTGGACGCGGCGGTGGATGTGGTAATGGGCTCCCAATCTCCCAACCTGGCAAAAGTCAAAAAAATCGCCGAGGGGATGCCCCAAAAGGTGAGGGTTCTTACCGATGTGAGCGACATGGCCGCGCTTATGGCCTCGGCGAATATTTCGGTGGGCGCGGCTGGGGTTTCCACCTGGGAGCGGTGTTGTCTCGGGCTCCCGTCGATTGTGATTATTCGAGCTGAAAGCCAACGTCTTCAAGGGCACTTCGTAAAAAAGAACGGATTGGCGATGGTTCTTGGATGGACCCATGAGGTTTCAGGGGAGGACATCTCGAGCGCCGTTACGCTCCTGGTGGAGAATTCCGATCGCCGCCAGGAAATCGGAAAAGCCGCTTCGGCCGCTTGCGACGGCCGGGGGGTGGAGCGGACTGTCCGGGAGATCGACAAGCTTGTAAGGCCCAAGGTTTTAAGGGTGGGATGAAAAGAAATTCGGCCAGGGGGCTTGGGTAATCTCGGGTGACGCGATGGAAATGAAAGAAATCAAAATTGACGGAAATCTCATCGGTCCATCTCATCCACCCTATATCGTGGCCGAGATGTCGGGAAATCATAATGGAGATATCACCCGTGCGTTTCAGATTATAGAAGCGGCGAAGAAAGCTGGCGCCCATGCGGTCAAGATTCAAACTTATACAGCCGATACGATAACCATCGATCATGATGGCCCGGAATTTCTCATCGAAGGCGGGCTCTGGGACGGAAAAAAACTTTACGATCTTTACGAATGGGCGCATACGCCGTGGGAGTGGCACAAAGCTCTTTTCGAGAAGGGAAAGGAGTTGGGCCTCACGGTTTTTAGTACGCCGTTTGACGATACGGCGGTAGATTTTCTGGAAGATTTGAATTCGCCCGCCTATAAAATAGCTTCATTCGAGGTAATTGATCTTCCCCTGATTGCCAAGGTTGCCGCAACAGGGAAGCCAATGATCATTTCCACGGGAATGGCCACTTTCGATGAAATTCGAGATGCCACGGAAACCGCGATAAATAATGGATGCGGTGGTTTGGTGCTCCTCCATTGTGTCAGCGGATATCCGACAATGGTGGAGGACAGTAACCTGCGCATAATTCCCGATCTCGCCAAAAAATTTGACGTAATCGCGGGACTATCGGACCACACCTTGGAGCGCGCCGTGCCGGTGGCTGGAGTGGCATTGGGCGCGTGTTTAATAGAAAAACATCTCACTCTTAAGAGGTCTGACGGTGGCCCGGACGCAGCATTTTCTTTGGAGCCGGATGAGCTGAAAAACCTGTGTGAAGGGTGTGCCCAGGCATGGGACTCGTTGGGCCGCGTGAATTACGACATTAAGCCGAGCGAGGATCAGAATCAGATATTCAGGAGATCCATTTATGTGGTTGAGGATGTTTCCGCTGGTCAGGAGTTGACGAAAAAAAATATTCGGTCGATTCGGCCGGGAAACGGTCTTCCTCCCAAGGAACTTTCAAATATTATCGGACGCAATGCCCTGAGCGATCTGAAGCGGGGAACGGCTTTGCGGTGGGAGGATGTGTCGTCCTCTGGCATGGAACCCGTATAGAGGAAATTATTTTGTTGAGTCCTCCTCGGTGGGAACAGATGAAAACATTCTTTGCCCTTCTTTAGGCACATGACTCGACTAACATTTTTTGAAGTGAGCACCTAAACTGATTTGCATTCGGACCGGGTGGATCCGAAAGGAGATATAGATGAAAGATTCCGGCGACGCCAAGCGCCTGGCGCTTCCCAAGCTGGTGAAAGATAGGAAGAAGGTTGAAGAAAACAGCCTGCTTTGGGATCGATATGCGGAGTCTATAGAAAGTGCCGTATTAGCCGAAGTTCCTCCGGTACCGAATTCCATGCTTATTGAAGTAGCGAATATCTGCAATCATAAATGCGCCTTTTGTGCCTATCCGT
>JAPYQX010000031.1 GCA_029937135.1 Nitrospinota bacterium | reverse complement strand
GAAAGAGAGTTTCCGAAACTCCTGCACCACCCCTTTGATCTCTCCCTCGATGAAATGAAGGATTCCCTCGCTGAGAGCGGCATATCACTCAAGGAATTCACTTCCCCCCCCAAAATCCGGCCCGACTCGAAATCGCTCAACGTCATAATCGTCGATGGAGATTCAAGCGATTCGGATGAAATCCGCGCCCTGGACAAGGTGTTCGGGGATGAGATTCCCGCCGCCGTTATCCTTGTCGAGACTCCCGGAAACGGAGCCAAGCGCGACAGAGAGACATCCTCCCTTCTGTCCGGACTCGTGCCTAAGCCCATCGCCGCCGAACCGTTTCAAATCTCCATCCGGGGTGCATTTCGTCAGGCCGCTTACTGGATGGCTGCCAAACAAGCGAATACTCACCGTCTCACGATATCGAAAAATATCGATAACTTAACTCAAATTGGAATCGCTCTTTCTTCCGAGCAAAACAACCACAGACTACTGGACCTGATTTTAACCAGAAGCAGAGAACTCACAAACGCAGACGCGGGAAGTCTTTATCTTGTCGAAGAAACTCCAGAAGGCGAAAAAGGCCTGCGGTTCAAGCACACCCAAAATGACTCGAAAAAAATACCCTTCAAGGAATTTGTCATGCCGGCCACCAAAGCAAGCATTTCGGGATATGTGGCCGTAACCAGCGAAACGTTAAACATCCCGGATGTCTACCAAATTCCCAAAGGCGTCGAATATGGCTTCAACCAGAGTTTCGATCAAAGTGTCGGATATCGCAGCATGTCGATGTTAGTCGTCCCGATGACCGATCATAAAAACGAGATAACGGGCGTTCTCCAGTTAATTAATGCAAAACGCTCCTCTGATGCAATCCTTAATGACCCTGCCTCGGCCGAGGAAAATGTCGTTCCCTTTGACCCCGCAATTCAGCAAATTATTCAGTCGCTCGCCAGCCAGGCCGCCGTGGCGCTCGAGAACACCATACTCCTGGAAAGCATCGAAAAAACCTTTGAAGGCTTTGTCAAAGCATCCGTCCATGCTATCGAGCAACGGGACCCGACTACATCCGGTCACTCGGAGCGTGTAACGGAACTAACCTGCGGCCTGGCCAAGGCGGTTAGCAAAACCAAAACGGGCCGCTATGCGGATATCGAATACACCGAAGAGCAAATGAAGGAACTCCGCTACGCGGGACTGCTTCATGACTTTGGAAAAATCGGTGTTCGAGAAAGCGTTCTTGTCAAAGCGAACAAGCTCTATCCCCTGGAACTGGAAGTCGTGAAAAACCGATTCGCAACTATCAAGCGCAGCATTCAAAGCGATTATCAGGAAAAAATGATTCATTTCGCTCTCAGCGGAAATAAAGATAAAGTCAAAATGCTACAAGCGGAGTTCGAACAACGCCTTGAGAAAATGGGCAACCTTATCGAACTGGTTCTCCGGTCGGATGTCCCTTCAATGATGCCGGAGGGAGAATTCGATGAACTGCTGGAACTGGGCGATCTGACCTACACGGATTTCTACGGAACCGAAAAACCCTACCTAACGCAACACGAATTAAACTGCCTTACCATTCAAAGAGGAAATCTCACCGAGTCCGAGTTCTCCGAGATAAAATCTCACGTATCTCACAGCTATAATTTTGTTGCTCAAATTCCCTGGATAAAAGAATTGCGCGGGATACCCGAGATTGCATACGGCCACCATGAAAAACTCAACGGGGAGGGCTATCCTCGGGGGCTACACGAAGAAGAGATTGTCCTTCAGGCAAGGATGATGTGCGTTTGCGATATCTTTGACGCATTGACAGCATCTGATCGCCCCTACAAGAAAGCCGCGCCTCTCGAAAAAGCCATTCAAATCCTCAATTTCGAAGTAAAAGATAACCACCTGTGCCCCGAACTGGTCGATATCTTTATCAGAGATAAAGTTTACCAAGTGATCGAAACCTTTGCAGACCAGGAATACGAAGAACCCGAGCCGAAGTCTTAAACCATCGGAGTTTTCTGTGAGTCCCCGTCTCATCGATCTGAGAAGCGACACAGCCACCCGGCCGACGCCGGAAATGCGCGATGCCATGAGTAGAGCAGAGGTTGGCGACGACTCCTCCGGCGAAGACCCCACTGTCAACGCCCTTCTCGAAAAAGTCACCGATATGTTCAAAAAGGAAGCGGCTCTGTTTGTTCCTTCGGGTACTCAGGCCAACCAAATTGCCATAAAGGTGTACACACAACCGGGCGAGGAGGTAATTGCCGATATGGGTTGCCATCCCTACAGAAGCGAGTTGGGAGCCGCCGCCTTGATATCGGGAATTCAGTTCTCCTTTGTCTCCGCCCTCAGAGGGGTCTATTCCCGAAAAGAGGCTGAGGAGGCACTCCACCCGGTTTCGGAAAGATCTCCTCGAGCAGCGATTATATGGGTGGAAAATACGCATAATGCCGGCGGAGGCCAGATTTTCCCTATCGAAAAACTCAAAGAACTACGGGCGCTTTCGGTCGAACAGGGGATACCGCTTCACATAGACGGAGCACGAATCTTCAACGCCATAGTCGCTTCGGGAGTCCCGCCGAATCAGTGGGCCAAAGAGTGCGATTCCCTGAGTTTTTGCCTTTCCAAGGGATTGGGATGTCCCGTGGGTTCCATTCTCGTGGGCGACAGAGATTTCATTCGGGAGGCCCGGAGGCGCCGGAAAATGCTGGGCGGGGGTTGGCGGCAGGCGGGCATACTGGCAGCCGCCGGGCTCCACGCGTTGGACAATCATATTTCCCGTCTTGAGGAGGACCACCAAAATGCCCAGCGGTTCTCGGAACTGGTATCGGGAATTCCCGGCGTCCATCATGTGCACGAAACAACTCCGACAAATATCGTTTACCTCGATGTCACCGAATCGGGTCAAACGGCATCGAGCATAAACCAACGGCTCAAAAAAACCGGCGTAGCGCTCTCCGTTCCCGGAGAAACAATTCTTCGAGCAGTCACACACATTGATGTTTCAAGCCAGGATATAGACAGAGGGGCTGAAGCATTAGCTGAGGCCATCGCGTGAGCAAACAGGCTCGCGTTGTTGTCCTCGGCTGCGGAACATCGACCGGTGTTCCGGCAATCGGTTGTCTCGAACCGGTGTGCCTTTCGGAAGACCCTAAAAACAAACGCCTGCGGCCAAGCATCCTCATCGAAAACGGCGAATCAAACCTTTTAATCGACACCGGCCCCGATTTACGACAACAGGCATTGACCCACGGTTTGCGGCGGATCGATGCGGTAATATACACGCACTACCATGCCGATCACACAAACGGAATTGATGATTTACGCGTTTTTAATTTTATCATGAAGAAACCGATCCCCTGCTATGCCTATCCGGATTCCGCCGCGGTGCTTCGAAAAAACTTCAGCTACATATTCGAAAACGAAAACCATTACACCGGGTTCAAGCCAAATTTAACACTTGAGGAAATCAATGGAAAACCCTTCGAGGCAGCGGGACTGAAAATTCAACCATTCGATCTGGAACACGGAGGAATCCGGGTAATGGGTATCCGGATTGGAGATTTCGCCTATGCGACTGATTGCAGCTCCATCCCCGATGATTCGATGTTAATCCTAAAAGGGGTCCGGGTATTGATAATCGATGCCCTTCGGCACCGTAAACACCCTTCTCATTTCACGATTGAGCAAGCCATGGTAATAGTGGAAGAATTGAAACCCGAAAAAACTTATTTCACCCACACAAATTACGAACTGGAATACCACGAGACCAACCGAAACCTACCTTCCGGGGTTGAGATGGCGTATGACGGGCTAACGCTGGAGATCAATCTTTAATCTGATTTTCATTCCTGTTCGGAGCGATTTTCCTCCGGAGCCGTGTCTTCTTGCTTACCATCCAAATGATCTTCATTCGCTTTTTCGCTGAGTACGACTCGATCCTCGGTTTCCGGTACGAGATCGAGATAAAGTAAATAACCCGAGAAAAAATAAGGGATCGAGGTCGTCATCATCCCTGCCTGCACCAAAATTTGCCCTAATACACCTGCCCCGAATAGACCATGAAACACTTGCCAGACAATAAACCAGACCATCATATAGGTCATGACAAGTGCGGCGATGAGGCGTTCCCCACCGGAAGATACAGCTCCCGCCATGCGAAACGAACTTGTAAACGATGTTCCATGGAGCAAGGAGACCAGCGAAGCAAAATAGTAGCGCACGGCGGGCCCGATAACCACAAAAGCGGCAACGGAAATGGCGATGGGAAATCCCATGGGACTATCCCCCAAAACCAGGCCTACGATCACCAATCCCAGCCACAAAGCCAGAATCCCTAAAAATTGAATTCCGACGAAGTAGGCCAAATCCACAGCCACTACCCGGCCCATCCGCGAGTAGGCCTCTGCAACATCCCAGACATTCTCGTCCCCCGCCCTTCTCGATTCCAACCGAAGGATGATCAGGACCAGAACAAATGTTTGGATAACGCGGATAATCAACTGGGAAAATAGAATTCGTGGAATAAGAATAACGGCCGGGCCGCTCCCCTTGAAGATGTCCTCCACCGAGGGATGGATATAAATTGCAAGCAAGGAAAACGGCAAATACACCAACAATGCACCCGCCGTCAACCCAAAGAAATCCTCCCAATGAAGGCGAACCCCGAACTCAAGGTATTTCGACAGCACCCTCAAATTCCTTTCTTCGGTCATACCGCACATCTCCAAAATTTAGGAGTCTCTTTTGACAACAAAATCTTATAAGATTTTTATAATTTAATTGCCTTTAGGCAACAGGGAAAGATACACTAGCGAGAGGATTTTTTCAGCACCCCCAAGGCGTCTTAAAGATACCGCCCCTGGAGACCGGCCAAAGTCCAAGGCTCAACCAACTACCGCTTATGGCCAATATCACTTGTGACAAATCAAGAATCCATACCCCAATCCGGTTCGGCCTCCCCCATTAACGACAAAATTTCCTCCCTGGGGAGGTACACCCTTCGTATCGTCGCCGAAATGGGAAAAATGGCGATGTTTCTTGGTTCCGCGCTCGCTCTCCTTGCCAGGCCGCCGTGGCGGCCCAGCCTCATTATCCAGCAAATTTATTTCATCGGAGTGGGCTCCCTGTCCATTGTCCTTCTTACCGCTCTTTTCACTGGGATGGTATTGGCTCTTCAGGGTTTCTACACTTTAGAGAAGTTCGGCTCCGAAGGGCTGCTCGGAACAGCCGTTGCGCTGAGTTTGATTCGGGAGCTAGGCCCCGTTTTAACGGCTCTGGTCGTAACGGGGCGCGCAGGCTCCGCGATGGCTGCCGAAATCGGGATAATGGTCATTACCGAACAAGTCGATGCGTTAAAAAGCATGGCCGTGAATCCGCTTCAAAGACTCGCTTCGCCCCGAATCGCCGGTGGCATTCTTGCGATTCCTCTTCTGACCGCCATATTTGATGTAGTAGGAATTTTCGGTGGTTATCTCGTTGGCGTAAAGCTTCTCGGACTGAGCTCGGGGACCTATTTCGGCCACATGGAACTCCAGGTAAAAATGTCGGACATCACGGGAGGGATCCTCAAATCCTTGATATTCGCACTTCTAGTGACATGGGTTTCCAGCTACAAGGGGTACTACTGTGGACATGGCGCCGAGGGCGTGGGAAAAGCAACCACGAGCGCCGTTGTTTTATCCACGGTTTTGGTGCTAATCGGGGACTATATTTTGACATCGCTCCTTTATTGATAAGAGAGGGAATGTAAATTGTCACAACGAGGCATCGAATTTATCGTCGGGGTTTTTGTTTTATCGGGAATCGCCGCGCTGGGATATTTATCTATCCAACTCGGGGGACTGGACCTGTTGGGTGCCGGCAAATACGACATTACCGCCAAGTTCTCCACCGTTTCCGGTCTAAGGGTAGGAGCATCTATTGAAATGTCGGGTGTAAAAATTGGCCGAGTTCAAAAGATCATCCTCATTGGAGAAGATGCTCTCGTCTCCCTGCAACTTGATAATTCCATAAAACTCTCCAGAGATTCGATTGCCTCCATTCGGACAAAAGGAATTTTGGGAGACAAGTACATTCTCCTATCCCAGGGAGGCTCGGACACCCTCATAAAACCTGGAGGAAAAATCAGAGATACCGAACCGCCCATCGATATCGAAAAACTCATTGGCGACTTCATTTTCGGAAAGGTGAAATAGCTTCCAAAACACAAAAACCTCAAAACTACTGCCCATAATCCCCCGAAATTGCTCCTTTCCCGGTATTTAAAAATCATCTTGTTTCCTATAGAATTACATGGTTCGATACTCCGATGGTTCCACCCGAAGTGTTTTGTGGCCACAAGGGAATCAAAATCAGCTACTTACGGAGATGTAAGCTTCATGCTTAAATCCTCATTCTATAAATTGGCAGCCTGCACTATCCCCATTGCCGCATTTTTCGTGCTGCTCCTCGCCAGCGAAATCAGGGCCGGCGAAGCCACCGATCAAGTCAAAATGGGAATCGAATCAATTCTGAATATCCTTCGGGATCCCGCTCTCAAGGGAGATGAAAAAATCTCCGAAAGGCGGATTAAACTCCGCAAAGCAATTGGCGAACAATTTGATTTCAACGAAATGTCTCGCCGATCACTCGCCCGGCAATGGAAAAGCCGCTCAGTTGAAGAGCGGATCGAATTCGTGGATTTATTCAGCGGATTGATGGAAAAAAATTACGTCGGAAGAATCGAAGCTTATACAGACGAAGTAATAATGTATAAAAAAGAAGAAATTGATGAAGATTTCGCCAGCGTAAAAACAGTAATCGTCACGAAGCGAAAACAGGAAATCTCGATCAATTACCGGCTTCACATGGTGGCAGGGAAATGGCGGGTCTACGATGTTGTGGTCAAGGGAATCAGCTTGATCAATACCTACCGGCAACAGTTTCGAAGCATCATCAAGAAATCTTCATACGACGGGCTCGTAAAAATCCTCCGGCGAAAGAGAGACGGGGGATAGCCGGGTCACCCGCCGCGGGCGGGCGGCCATTCAACTTTGGCAGAAGAAACTTTCGCGCCACCTCCGAGTGTTCACGCAACCCTATAGCCTCGCGCTGAATAATCAAGTGGTACCGCGTTTTTTCGGCCAAATCGAGGGCCCGGTGCAGCGCCTCCTCAAGGTGTCTTTTATGGTTCAAAGCGCCTTCGGGGCACCCCTCCCAAACCTCCATCGCCCGCCAAGCCTCCCGGTGATACCCGGCGAATCGGCGGCCAATTCGCCCTAGCGAATTCGCCATTTCCTCCGCGATTTCCCTTTCCACCGGAAGCTGCTCGAAGTTATTCACCGCCCTCGCCTTCTATGTAGAAATATTTGCCCGGGATTTTCTCTCAAGCCTTATTCTCTTTTGGCAGCCCAAACGATATAACCACGCCAGTACCGCCGATAATGACAATGGCAATGGGCAAGACCGTCAAAATACTCCAAACATCTCCCAGAGCGCCCACACCGATAGCAATCATGCTCCCAATGAACCACACAACTCCGAGCATAAAAGCCGAAACCAGGGCCTTGTGCTCCGGAGCCATCTCCTGGGCGTACGTCACCGTAACGCCCATAGGAGAATATAAAATCGCTCCGGAGAGCATCAAGAAAACAGTCTGGAATGGTTCCGGCATCAAAAAAGTGACACCGAGCATCGGAACTCCGAACAAAAGCCCCCCTATCATGATCAATCTCCTGCCCACGCGATCCGAAAGGTGGCCCCCGTAAATCCCCCCCGCCGCCGCCGCGAAAAGAAACAGGGTAATTGACCGCCCGCCCGCCCCCACCGAGCCCCCGGCGCTCACTACGTAAAGCGGCATGTACGTCCCAATCAGCATCGTCACCGTGGTACGGCATAAATTGACCAGCCACATAATCAGGAGCGGGCGCACAACACCCGAAAGAGAGCTGAGCGTTTCCGTAAAATTCATTGTCAGGGGGGAGGATGTCATTTCAATTTTCGGAGCGACGAAGAAAAATGGGATGCCAATCGCCAAACCGAGAAGACCCCCTATCGGAATCGATTCGAGTCCCCAGTTCGTAACGAGAAAGGTGGAAATCCCCGCACCGATCCCAACGCCCAGGCGTCCACCGGCGACATAAACCGAAACACCGAGCCCTTTTCTCTTTCCCGAAATCTGCGCCGCGATGACCGACGCGACAGGATGAAAACAGGCCGATCCCGCACCCGATAAAAACAAAAGAAAAAGTATCGATGTATAGTCCGGCATGTATATCAAAAGGGTCATGAACGCCCCGCCGATGGGGCCTAGCGCAATCAACCATCCCTTCCCGACCCGGTCCGAAAAATAGCCGAACAGCGGCTGGCCTATAGCCCCGGAGAACGCGAACATGCTGGCCAAAAGGCCCGCCATGCTCAAGGAAAGATTCATTTCCACTACGAGAAGAGGGAGAAGAGGGGGAAGAAAACCGAAATACGAATCGTTTGCAATATGAGCGATTACAAGAGAAAAAAGTCCCCGTTTCTGAAATTTCAAGTTCTCAGGTGCGTCAGCAAGTGCTGTAGTCAAATTCCTATCCACCAATCATAGGCAAAACCCTCCCTACGGAGGAGCGCGGTAATCAAGCCATTTTTTCGATAATATCCGGAACCGCCGCCAAGGCTTCGTCCACTTTTTCGACATCACGACCACCGGCTTGTGCGAAATCCGGCCGCCCTCCACCTTTTCCGCCCACCCTGGCGGCCAAGTCTTTCACCAGGTTTCCAGCATGAATCCGCCCCGACAAATCCTTCGTCACACCGGCCGCGATTGAGACCTTCCCGTCCGAAGCCGAAATGACCACCGCCACGCCGCTCTTGAGCTTTCCCTTCGCGGCATCAATCAATTCCCTTAAACTACCGGGCTCGAGCCCATCCCTGCGGATGGCCAGAAGCTTTATACCTCCGACATCCCGGGCATCTTTCACAAGATCGCCTACCTCGGTGTGGGATTGCTTCTCCCGAATCTGGCGCAACTCCCGCTCCATCGAACGATTTTGCTCCATCACCCTTCGAACACGCTCGGCCTCCTCGAGCGGGGGTGATTTGGTCATCTCCGCGATCTCCGCCAGAAGATTGTGCTCCCGCCGGACCAAGTCGAGTGCTTTTTCGCCGGTTACCGCCTCCATTCGCCGGACCCCCGATGCCACACTTCCTTCGTGGAGAATCCTGAAAAGACCGATATTCCCCGAGGCTTTCGCGTGGGTTCCACCGCAAAGCTCCTGGCTGAACTCTCCGACAGACACCACACGCACCTCTTCGCCGTAACGCTCGCCAAACAACGCCGTCGCCCCCGATTCAAGAGCCTTATCGATGGACATGACTTCTGTGGAAACGGGCGCATTTTCTCGAATGTGCGAATTCACAATATCCTCGATCCGCTCTTTTTCGCCGGGAGTAATCTGGGCGAAGTGTGCGAAATCGAACCGAAGACGCTCCATCGACAGATGGGAGCCGGCTTGTTTTACATGATCGCCGAGAACCTGCCGAAGGGCGTACTGGAGAATATGGGTTGCCGTATGATTCACTTGTAGGGAACCGCGCCGGCCGCCGTCGATCAAGGCCGTGACCTTCTGGCCGGGCTTCAACTCTCCCCGCTCGATCTTGACGCTGTGGACATAGACATCGGGCAAGGGCTTTTGGGTATCCAGGACCTCGGCCGATCCATCCGGCCAGGTGATCCTCCCACGGTCGCCCTCCTGACCGCCGGACTCAGCGTAAAAAGGCGTCCGGCCGAGGACGACCTCCACCTCCGCTCCCTCGGAGACACTCTCCTTGAGGCCACCTTCCATGACCAGGGCCGTGACCTCGGAAGCGGTCTCGGTCTCGGCGTAGCCGGTGAACCGCGTCGGGCCGTGGGCCTCCCGTATTTCGTGCCATACCGGAGAAACCCCCTCTTTGCCCGAGCCCTTCCAGTGGGCGCGGGCACGCTGGCGCTGCTCCTCCATGGCGCTGTCGAAGGCGGCCCGGTCAATCTCCAACCCGTGGAACGCCGCCGTTTCCGCGGCAAGATCCCAGGGATAGCCGTAAGTATCGAAAAGAACAAAAACTTCTTCCCCCGAAACCATCCCGCCGCCCGGGGACTTCGACTTATCGCACAGTTCGTCCATGCGCGGCTGGCCCTGCCCCAGCGTATGGGCAAACCGCTCCTCCTCGCCCAGCGTCACACGGGCGATGTAGTTGAGGTTTTCCCGCAACTCGGGAAATGCATCCCCCATCATATCGGCGACAACGCCCGCCACCCGGTGGAGGAAGGGGTCCTCGATTCCGAGCATGCGCCCGTGCCGCATGGCGCGCCGAGCCACCCGGCGAAGAACATACCCGCGGCCCTCGTTGCTCGGGAGGATACCGTCGGTGGTCAGAAAACAAACTGAGCGGATATGGTCCGCGATTACCCGAAAAGATACATCCGTAGCGGAATCGCGGCTGTTTTCCTCTTTTCCGCCATACGATTTTCCGCAAAGCTCCTCGACATGGTGAATGACCGGCATCAGAAGGTCTGTGTGAAAATTGCTGTTTTCCCCCTGGATGACGGCCGCGAGACGCTCAAGCCCCATCCCGGTATCCACGGATGGCTTGGGCAGCGGATTCATCTTGCCGGAGCTATCGCGATCAAATTGCATGAAAACGAGATTCCAGAGTTCCAGGTACCTGTCCCCGTCCTCGTCTTCCCCGCTGCCCGGAAGGCCACCCGCGAAATGATCGCCTTGATCGTAAATTAACTCGGAGCATGGCCCGCACGGTCCCGTATCACCCATGGACCAGAAGTTGTCTTTTTCGCCGCAACGGATAATGCGCTCGGCGGGAACGCCGACAATTCGCTGCCACAACTCGCCCGCCTCATCATCCTCATTGTAGATGGTGATCCAGATTCGATCCCCATCAAGCCCGGCCCTGTCAACGAGGAATTCCCACGCGAATTCAATCGCGTTTTCCTTGAAATAATCGCCGAAAGAAAAATTACCCAACATCTCGAAAAACGTATGGTGGCGGGCGGTTCTGCCGACATTTTCCAGATCGTTGTGCTTGCCGCTGACCCGGAGGCATTTTTGGGAGCTTGTCGCCCGAAGATAATCTCGGCGCTCAAGACCCGTGAAGGTGTCCTTGAATTGAACCATTCCCGCATTGGTGAAAAGGAGGGTCGGATCGTTGAGAGGCACCAGGGGGGAACTGCGAACAAACCGGTGATCTTTTTTGGAAAAATAATCCAAAAACATCCTCCGGATTTCGTTTCCGGTCATTATCGGCGACTCCTTCCCGGAATTTCAGCGAACACGGCGCCCACCATTAATTTTCCTGTTTTGTGCGTTTTTTCTTTTCAGGCTACAACACTGTCGTTCCTTCCACGATAATTCTCTCGCCGCCCAGATCGATGACACGCTTGGTGCGGCGGAGAATTACCTTATCCTGAAACGCGCCTCCGTAAACGATTACTTCATCCTTCGCGCTCAGGACTTCGGTGGATTCCGGGTTGTCTTTCAAGACCCCGGTTCCTTGGTATGAGCCTTTCTTGTAAATTTCAACACAGGCCTCTTTTCCCTTGGAACTCATGGAGCGGACTTCCCAATCCGGCATGACAAAATCAAGGCCCCGCTCCCGGTTTCGTTTATCCATATAACGAATCCGCAGGCCCTCCGGCACCCGGTCGGCGCGGAGCCCGCCAGCAGGGTTGCATAGGTGAAGATGAAGATCCTTCCGGGCCGTGTGCAGCTCCGGCGCCATCAACACCCCGAAAACCGTTGCCGCAAGAGCAATCGAAGCAACGAACTCTCTCATACGCACACCTAAATTTCCACTTTTTCCCGGTAAATACCGAACACCGAGCGTAAGACATCGGAAATTTCACCCACCGTAGCGTAAAACCTTACGGCTTCGAGTATGGGCGGGAGAAGATTTCCGTCCCCGCCCGCCGCATCGCGGACGGCCTCCAGGCGGACCGAGACGGCGCTCGAATCCCGCTTGTTCCGGAGAGCCTCAAGCCGCCTTCTTTGCTCCTGCTCAACCTCGGGGCGGATCTGAAGGGTGGGAATGGGTATGTCCTCCTCGCTCAGATACCGGTTTACGCCCACGACCACACTTCTTCCCTCATCCACGGCACGCTGGGTCAAGTAGGCGCTCTCCTGGATTTGGCGCTGCACCCAACCCTTTTCGATGGCGTCTAGCATGCCTCCCATTTCATCGATCCGGGAGATGATATCCATCGCCTCGCTTTCGATTTTATTCGTCAGCGATTCGATGGCATACGACCCGGCGCAGGGGTCTACCGTTTCGGTCAAATTGCTCTCCTCGGCGATAATTTGCTGGGTCCTGAGAGCGAGCCTGGCGGTCTCCTCGGTAGGAAGAGCGAGCGCCTCGTCCATCGAATTCGTATGCAGCGATTGCGCCCCGCCGAGGACCGCCGCCATGGCTTGTATCGCTACGCGGACAACATTGTTCCGGGGCTGCTGGGCAGTGAGTGAGCTTCCCGCCGTCTGCGCGTGAAAGCGGAGCATACACGCCTTGTCGGATTTCGCTCCGAACCGCTCCCGCATGATTTTCGCCCATAGCCGCCGGGCAGCGCGGAATTTGGCGATCTCCTCGAGAAAATTGTTATGCACATTGAAAAAGAAAGAAATTTGGCCGGCAATTTCATTGACATCGAGACCCGAGTCCACGGCCGCTTGAACATAGGAGATCCCGTTGGCCAGGGTGAACGCGGCCTCCTGGACCGCTGTCGAACCCGCCTCCCGGATATGGTAGCCGCTAACCGATATGGCATTCCATTTCGGAAGGTGCTCCCGGCAGAAGGCAATGGTGTCGGTGATGAGGCGAAGGCTCGGAGAGGGAGGAAAGATATAAGTTCCCCGGGCGACATACTCCTTCAAAATATCGTTTTGGATGGTCCCCCTGAGAGCGCGGGGGGGAGTTCCTCTTTTTTCCGCAGCCGCCATATAGAGGCACAACAGAATCGGCGCCGTGGCGTTTATGGTCATCGATGTGGATATTTTATCGAGCGGCAACCCCTCAAGGAGGGATTCCATGTCCTCGAGCGAGCAGATGGAAACGCCAACCTTGCCCACCTCTCCATAGGAAAGAGAGTGATCGGCGTCAAAGCCGATTTGGGTGGGCAAGTCGAAGGCCACCGACAGCCCCATCTGCCCATGGGAAAGCAGATAATGAAACCGCTTGTTGGTTTCCCGCGCCGTCCCGTAACCGGCGTACTGCCGCATGGTCCAAACGCGATGCCGGTACATATCGGCGTAAATCCCCCGGACGAAGGGAAAGACGCCGGGCGCCTCGTCCGCACCGGCGCCGGCGGAAATATCCCCGGGGCCGTAAAACGGTTTCAGGGGAAATTCCGGCGACGAGGATATTCCCTTCTCCGGTTCAGGAATCTCAACCGCTCCGCCCCCCCTCAGAGGATGATTTTGTTGACTTGCGCCAGACTCAACCACTGCACCACCCTTTAACTGGATTCACCCGAAAATTCGCGGAAAAAACACTGTTTTGCTTCCAGGAAAGAAATATCCCCCCCCCTGGAAGAAATATCATACTCCCCCACCCCCTACCAGTTCCGGCCGGGGCAGAAGTCGAAAAACATTTCAAAATTCAATGGGTTCGGGATAAAGTACCCTCATGGACGCCAATTTCTTTCCCCTATTTCCGTTGCAGGTCGTACTCCTTCCCTGGGAGTTTCTTCCCCTTCATGTTTTCGAGGACCGCTACAAGCTGATGATTGGGCTATGCCGCGAGGAAGATTGCCCCTTCGGTGTTGTGCTTGCTGATGAAAAAGGCGTTCAAAATATCGGATGCTCGGCGCGAATCGTCAAAGTCATGGGGGAATTTCCGGATGGCCGAATGAATATACTCACACGAGGAGAGGAGCGGTTCCGCATTCTCCACACCTACGATGATCGGCCCTATCTGACAGCCGATGTGGAATTTTTCGATGACCGGCCGGAGGATACTTCTCCCGCCGAATTGACCGAAAAAATTCTGAGTTTCTTGCCGGAACACCGAAAAGACGCGGGGCCAATCTCGGATGACATTCGCAACGACCCGAAAAAATTGTCTTTTTGGGCCGGCGCATCACTGCGCCCGGAGCTGAAGGACAAACAACGCCTCCTCGAGATCGGCTCCACGAGCGAACGGCTAATCGAACTCGTCCGGATTATCGAAGAAACACAGAAAAAGGAAAGGAGGATCGAACAGGTCGAAAAGAACTCATCAAGAAATGGTCATCCCTGATTTTGAAGTCAGATCGGCATAATTTCAGGAATCGGTTTCCTGAATCGAGATTCTTTCGATGGATAGCGCCCGCCCGTTTTCGGGATTGACTTCCACGACAACTCCGTTGATTTGGGCATTTCCTCCGGAGACCTCGAACCGGCACGGAACGCCCGTAAGAAATTTCCCGACGGCGAGCGAGGTTTTGATGCCAATGACGGAATCAACGGGTCCCGTCATACCGGCATCGGAGAGGTAGGCCGTGCCCCCCGGAAGAACCCTTTCATCCGCTGTCTGGATGTGGGTATGTGTTCCGACAACCGCGCTGACCCTGCCGTTCAGATACCATCCCAACGCGACTTTCTCACTCGTGGCCTCGGCATGGATGTCAACAAATATCATCTGTACATCGGAATCGAGTTCGCCAATCAGCCTATCGGCCTCACGAAAAGGGCATTCCACCGGAGGCATGAAAACCCGCCCCATCAGGTTAATAACCGCTACGGGGCCTTCGGGCGTCTTGACCACGAAAAGACCCGCACCCGGTGTGCCCGAGGGATAATTCGAGGGCCGGAGGAGACGAGGCTCGCGGAGCATGAACTCCTTGATTTCCTTCCGGTTCCAGATGTGATTTCCCGATGTGAGAACGTCCGCCCCGGACTGAAAAAATTCCTCGGCATTTTCAACCGATATGCCAAACCCGCCCGCGGCGTTTTCTCCGTTCACGATGCACAAACTCGCCCCGTGCTCCTTGATAAGCGCCGGAACGTGGGCCGCCAACATCCTCCGGCCCACTTTACCCGTTACGTCCCCGATAAAAAGAATTTTCACGTCCGACTTACCGCGCCGTTGCGATGTGGCGAGTCTCCCGTATCACCGTAACCAGAATTTCGCCCGGATAAGTCCTTTCCTCCTCGATACGCTTGGCGATATCCCGCGCCA
>JAPYQX010000380.1 GCA_029937135.1 Nitrospinota bacterium | reverse complement strand
TTTCTTTTGGATTTAGATTCGCTATGCGTTTCCCGATTTTGTTACATTAGCCGCCTGAAGGCCTTTTGGTCCCTGGACAATTTCAAATGAGACCTTCTCTCCCTCTTCGAGGGACTTGAAACCTTCTTGCTGGATGGCCGAATGATGGACAAAAACATCATCTCCCTCTTCTTGGGAGATAAATCCATACCCTTTTGAATCGTTGAACCACTTTACTGTTCCTTCTGGCACTTTACCGTTCTCCTAAAAAGATGAAATGCAGCGACGCACGCCTCTATTGACGCGGATACACTACGGACAAAAATCCTTACGGATTCCCAATCTGCCTTTCCAAAATAACAAAGTGTTGAAATATATCTCATCATTACAAATTTTTTTTTCAATGACAAACCGTGAATTTTGTTGGGGAATTGGCTATCGGGGCAGGAACAATAATTTACCGGGAGATTCGGAGTCATTCGGGAATATATTGTATACAAATAAATTCTCTTAATTTCTCCAAGCTCTATCAGGGTTGCGAACTTTCGGGAGGAATTAAACATGGCTTTTGGCTTGGGTGGCTGGTGTTCGCAAGTGGCCAGGTTTTCATGAATTTGTTTGGTTTTTTATAAATCAGGACAGTGTTTCGGCGATATTTTCATCCTAGGTATATCCCCCCCCCCCCCCGTACGCGAGTGGAATTTAACGGGTCGTAGTGGTCCATCAGGCAGTAAAGGTAATTGAAGAGCCACGGGCAGTACGCAATCACTGTAGAAATAAAATCATGACCGGGGAACAACGGAGGCCTGTTTTCCTCATGATAACGTGACAAGGTATGCCGGTTGCTGGACGGTAGCCGTCTCATGGCTCAATATAGGGTGGATTCCAGCCTCATTATGTGGTGCTTTTTTTAGTTTTTGACCGACGAACTTCATAAATTCAGGGAGAATTTTTGGATGGCGAAAATGACTGGTGCGCAGGTTCTCGCGGAGATGCTCAAGGGTTACGGGATTACACATATTTTCCATGTCCCGGCTGTTTTAAGGCGAACGATGGTGGAACTTGAGGAGCGGTCAAGTATTGCCCGGATTCAAACGCACGGAGAAAAGTCGGCTGCCTACATGGCTGACGGGTACGCGCGCGCTTCGAGGCGGCCGGCTGTCTGCATGGCTCAGGTGATCGGAGCATTTAACCTGGCCGCGGGCCTTCGAGATGCCTACCTCGCCAAATCTCCTGTGATTGCCCTTACTGGCGGCCGGATTCCCCGGACAAAATTTCGCCAGGTTTATCAGGAGATTGACGATGTGCCCGCTTTCGAGCCGGTGACGAAATTCAACGCGACTATTGATGATGTCTCCCGTTTTCCCGACATGATCCGCCAGGCCTTTAGGGTTGCTACATCGGGGACTCCGGGGCCGGTTCACCTTCAGTTCCAGGGAAACGAAGGGCAAATCGACCGCGAGGAGGCCGAAATGGAGGTCTATATCGAGGAGGATTTTGCCCATGTACCCCCATTTAGGCCGGAACCCGAAATCGGGCGGGTTCAGGCGGCCGCACGAATTCTGGGGGAGGCGAAAAAACCCGTAATCGTTGCCGGTGGCGGAGTCCGTGCCTCTGGTGCGGGTGCGGAGCTCATTGCACTTGCCGAAAAACTCCAAATTCCTGTAGCCACCACTCTTAGCGGCAAAGACACCATTACGGGCAATCATCCCCTGTCGATAGGTGTGGTAGGCACCTACTCGCGGAAAAGCGCCAATCGAATTGTGAGCGAGGCCGATCTCGTATTTTTTGTCGGTACGGAAACGGGGGGGATGACCACTCATTTCTGGGCGGTTCCGCCAATTGGAACCCCTGCGATCCAACTCGATATCAACCCTGAGGCCCTTGGACGAAACTATCCCCTGAAATCGGCTATCAATGGCGATGCAAAAGTATCCCTGCAAAAGCTCACCGAGGTCGCGGATGGTGCAACCGCGGCCTCCCGTAAGGGATGGGTCGAGCGGGCCCAGGGCGCCGTTAAAGAATGGCGTGAGGAGTTTGAGCCGCTTTTAACTTCCGGGGAATCGCCCATGCGCCCCGAGCGCATCTGCCATGAACTCAGCAGAAATCTTCCCTCGGATACGATGGTGTTGGCCGATACCGGCCACTCGGGAATGTGGATGGGGGGACTGTTCGATTTGACCGAGCCGGGCCAGAGCTACGCCCGGAGCGCAGGCCATCTGGGTTGGGCGTTTTCGGCCGGCCTCGGAGCCAAGTGCGCGCTTCCCGACAGACCTGTACTTACTTTCACGGGGGATTCGGGGTTTTGGTATCATCTCAGCGAGATTGAAACCGCGGTACGTTGGAAAATTAATGCCGTTACGCTTGTCAACAATAATGGCTCCGGTAATCAATCGAAAAGAGGTTTCGATGCCGCCTACGGCGGAGAGCAAACCGAACAGGCACGGGAGATGTGGGTCCTCAACAAAGTTAATTTCGCCGAAATCGCCGAATCCATGGGTGCTCTCGGAATTCGGGTCGAAAAACCGGGAGACCTCAAAAGCGCTCTACAGAAAGCATTCGAGGCCAATCGGCCCGTCATCATCGACGTTGTGAGTGACATCGAGGCGATGGCTCCGCTTGCCTACGCTCCGAAGTAGCCACCAAGCTTTTCGGCGTAAGTTCTCTGGCTGTTAGCTGTGTTTGCGGTCAACTGGATTTATGGAGGGGGTACGGATATTCCGTGCCCCCTTTTTTGTGGTTATTCCTGATTCGAATAATTCATGCGGCCGGGGAT
>JAPYQX010000379.1 GCA_029937135.1 Nitrospinota bacterium | reverse complement strand
GAGACGGGCCAAAACCGGCACCAGCCACGAAGACAAGCGCGAATAATGGATCATATGCATATCCGAGCACCGGATGTTCCAAATTATCCGCCGGACGCCAGCGAGTTTGCCCGCTATCAAACCGAACAGGTCCGCATGATAGAGCCAGGTTTGCAGAATGTCGGGCTTTTCCTTTCTTAGTATCCGGATAAAGCGAATGAGCGCCCGAAGCGAGGGGCGGCCTCGCTTCATCCCGAGCGTGAAAAGGGGAACCCCCGCCTCCTTAATGCATTTCCCCAGGGAATCCTCGCCCGTCATGGAAACGACCGAATGCGATACTTTCTTCGGGTCCGACGCAGAAATCAGCTTCACCAACATCCGCTCGGCACCTCCGGTTTCGAGCTCGGTGATAACGTGAAAAATCTTTTTCATCAAAGAGCACTCAGGGCGCGATGCGTAGTCTCTATCAGGCGGGGGCGGCTGAATCGGCCGACTATTCTCTCTCGCGCCTTCGCGGACGATTCCTGACCTTTTTCTTCAATCGCGCTTATCAAAGCGCACAGACCCTCCGTCAGTGCTTCGGGGTCTCCCGGCGGGACCACGACTCCGGTATCACCAACTATGCGGGCGGAATCCCCCACATCCGTAACCACGCATGGGATCCCGCAGGCCATCGCCTCACCAGTCACATTTGAAAACCCCTCGCCAAATACCGACGCCGAGCACACCACATCGAAGGCGTTATATACTTCGCTCATATCGTTTCGGGAGCCGCTCCAGATGACGCGCCCATCCAGGCTCAGTTCACGGGAGAGTTCAACGAGAGATTCACGGAATTCGCCGGGGCCCTCTCCCACACATACAAAAAACAGGTCGTCTCTCCTCCGTGCCGCCTGGGCCGCCGCGCGAAGAAAAGTCTCATGCCCCTTCATCGGGTCAAGCCTTCCCACGAGCCCCACTACCCGTGCACCAGGGTCCAATCCCCAGGCCGCCCTCGTGGCGCTTCCTTCGGCTCGATCAGGCTGAAAACGCTCAGTATCGATGCCGTTTGGGATAAACGTAATTTTCTCTTTAGGGTATCCACCTATTTCAAGGCAAGTTCGTCCCGCCTCGGAGTTCACGATGATTGCGTCGGCCCTTCCGCTCATCAGGGATTCAAGACGGTAGCTTAGCCGAGAGAGCCAGTCGTAATGAGACAATTTCATATTCGAGGAGCGAATTCCCCAAACAATCCGTGTGGATGGAATGAAGGACTTGATAAGGCCCGCCAATATATTGGGAACGGTCAAATAGCTATGGAGGATTCGCGGATTCTCCCGGCGCACGAACTTGATCAAACGCCAGAGAAAACCGGCCACATCCCACCGGCCTCTTTTCTCAAGATTAAAAATTGGCACACCCGCCGCCTGAAGTTCACTCTCAAGCTCATTTTTAGGATAAAAAACCGCAACGACGACCGAGACACCACTTTCCTTCAGCCCTTTCGCCAGCTCGACCACTTGGCGCTCAGCACCTCCATAGGAAAGCTGCTGCATCAGAAAAACAATCTTCATCGGGCCGGAATCACCCTGCCGCACACTGGCTCCACCGGGCATTTTTTCTTTCATATTTTTTTCAGGCCTCAACTGGAGTCCGCGCCTCCCGCCACGCCTGAAACATCAGAACGCACCATAGTTGATGATGCCAATTGCGCCTGCCGGAAAGATGCTCCGCCCATTTCGTCCGGACCGCTTCAGCATTGAAAAAACCTTCCTGCCTCAAACGGTCTTCGGCCAAAAGACTCTCGGCCCAATCCCGGAGTTTGCCGCGAAGCCAGCTATCGATCGGCACCCCGAATCCCATTTTCGGACGTTCGATCAATTCACGAGGCACATGCCGGTACAAAACCTCACGCAGTATCCATTTACTGCCGCCCTTTCGAATTTTCATTTCCGCCGGCAGCCGGGCGGCGAATTCAAAAACCCTGTGGTCCAGCAAGGGAATTCGAGATTCCAGGCTCACCCTCATACTCGCCCGGTCCACTTTCACGAGAATATCGTCTGGCAAATAAACCAGTGAATCGAGCAGCATCATCCGGAGCCTGAAATCGCCATCCCCGGGCCAGAGAGCGGGATTGCTCAATATCGTCTCCGGTTCCTCTCCCCCCCGGACCACCGCTCCGGGCGATTTCCAGTGTGACACCAGCCGCAAATACATATCCTCGGGCCCCGAGGCCGACAGGATTCCGGCAATCTTGTGAACCTTGTCCCCCACCTGTTGGTGCCTCATCCGGTTCGGCAGGAACGGGGCAAGGGCGGAGGCCAGCCCATCCCAGGTCTGGACCGAAAGACCCGTCATCGCCGAGATTCCGGCACTCCGAAGCGGTCTCGCAACCCGGCCAACAATGCGGCCAAAAAAATCTCCCCACAGGTACCGATTATAGCCACCGAAAAGCTCGTCGCCGCCATCACCCGACAAGCTTACGGTTACATCTTTCCTGGCCAGGCGGGAGACCAGATAAGTCGGAATCTGGGAAGAGTCCGCAAATGGCTCATCGTAAATTTGCGGGAGATCCGGCACGACATCCAGGGCATCCTGCTCGGTAACGTAAAGTTCGGTGTGATCTGTACCCAAATGCGCGGCCACGGCTTTCGCGCTTTCGGCCTCGTTAAATCGATCTTCGTTAAAACCAATCGAGAATGTCTTCACCGGCTGCGGCCGAATGCTTTGCATCAGGGCGACCACAGCGGAGGAATCCACCCCACCGGACAAAAAAGCGCCCACCGGGACATCCGCGACCAGAC
>JAPYQX010000378.1 GCA_029937135.1 Nitrospinota bacterium | reverse complement strand
GCCCAACTCAATCACTTCATTGGCGGTGGAGGGGAAGTTGATCATCCACCCCAAGTCACGCACGAGAAGCGCGTCGTTGTGCTCGGTGCCGAACGCGCCCGGATCATCGAGCGCCCGGCAGCCCACCAGCGCCACCATCGGGAGCCTGAGGCCGGCGGTCACCGCAAGAGGCTCCATCGCATAGAGCCAACCCACGCCGCTCGAACCGGTGAACACCCGCGCTCCGCAGGCGGAGGCGTGTTTGACGATCTCGAACTGGCCGTGCTCGCTTTCGGCCGGAATATAGTCGGCGTCCATATCGCCGTTTGCGATCATTTTAGAGACGAACTGCATCACCGTGTCATAGGGCCGGATGGGATAGGCGGTGAGAACGTCCACATCGGCCAAACGGCAAATGTGAGCCATCACCTCGCTCCCCGTCAGGAGCTCTATCCCCGCCACTTTTTGCTCAACTGCTGTCGCCATCTTTTCAGCTCCTATTAGAGTTCTTTCAGGGATTTTGTGGAAAAGCTGCTGTCATTGTGCGCGCCTTCAAGGCCCAGGCCCGAGAAAGCGCCGGCAAGCCCGGTGATCGGGTGGCGGTGCTCCACCTTGCCTTTCGAGAGTTTGTCTCCCATATATTTGACGAAGCCATCCTTATCGTCTTTCCACATCTGGTACTGGCTGTCCCTGTCCTCGAAAACGGTTTCATAAACCATGGTGATGCAATCGGGGACGGGACAGATCGCCTCGCAGACCCCACAGCCGCAGCAAGCATCCATGTTCGGATCGTAGTAGTTGTCCGGCGTCACGTCAAAAACTGTATCCGGGCAGGCGATCCAACAGAGGGTGCACTTCGTGCACGTGTCGAAATTCAGCACAGGCCGCATGGAACGAGTGGACCACTTCTTGAAATACGGGTTCCGGCCCGGAACATAGCCGTCCTCCGAGTCGCCGAAGCCGTTGTGGCCGCCCACGGCGTCGATGACGACGCCCGGCCTCATGGAGTCCCATCCGAGCAACTCGAATGTGAAGGGAACCTCGGTATTGCCCTCGCCCGGCTTGATTTCGTCGGAGCGCGCATCCTCGAAGCTCTCCCGTGCGGCCTCGACGTGGTGGTCACCACCGATGTTTTCGAGGATGGCGGCCTCAAGGGAAGCCATCGAGGATAGCTCGGGGCAGGCCTTGAGCGCAGCGCCCAGGCAGCGGGCGTCGGTGCCGTCGTCCTTGTAGACCCAGAGGCCGGCGAAACTGGGGCCGCCCTTGACGATTGACACGTTGTAGGGGGTGTCCCTGCGGTGGATGTGCGTCACCAAGTCCGCAACCGAGTTGTTCGACGTCACGATCAATGTACCGCCCGGCTTGGTCACGGCGACGATGGGCTGGAGCCCGTACCAGGCCCACGACTCAATACCCTTGCACATGGTGTCATCCACACAGATGGTGACATCGACCTGCTTGGGTTCGTACTGCGCCGAGACCTCTTCGAGTTCCTCCGGCGTGTCGGTGATATAGCCGAACTGCTTCGCCGGAATGCCGTTGCGCTCGGGCGAGTCGCTGTAGCGCCCGAACGAGAGGCCGTGCTTGCCTTCCTTGACGGCAGCAAAGATCAGCGTCCGGCTGATCTTGTTCGCGAGCTGCCTTTGAAATATCCCTCGGTAAATCACCTCAAAAGAAACAATACCCACACCATTTACCTCCCGAATTCGATTAGGAGTTTCACGGTAGCCGGCCGAAAGTCAGGCCGACAGAGAAAATTACAATCTGACACAAGAATGCCCGCCGTAGGTTCGGCGGAATTACCGAATTCGCCTATAGCCTCGTCCCCTAGTCCCCCTCCTTCGTTAGATTTGAAGCTTTATCCATTAAAGTACGGCCTATTCGGGATTGACTTCCCCGCCCTCGATTTCGAGCAGGTGACTGATCATGTTCGCCACGGCGTCTTTTTCCTGGCCCTTTTTCACGGCATCGAGAATCTTCAAATGCGTCTCGTGAGAGCGAATGCGGTCGCTCATCCTACGGACCGAGCGCTCCCTGAGTTCACGGAGTGAGGCCAGAAGAGTGCCGAGCAATTTTTCGAGAAACTCGTTCTTGGCCGCACCGGCGAGAGCCATATGAAACTGTGTGTCTTCTTCAATGCCGCTGCCACCGGCTTCCACCTCTTTGCGCTGCCGCACGAGAATCCGGTCGAGCTCTCTCAACTCGGCGGCGGCGGCACGCTCGGCCGCAAGAGCGGCGATCTGAGGCTCAAGAACCCGGCGGGCCTCGAAGAGGTGGTGGACACCGCTCGCCTCTTCAGAGATTCGCGCCGAAAGGACCGGAACCAATGAATCGGGGGTGGCGATAATGAATGTCCCCTCGCCCTGGCGGGTTTCCACCAGATGGGCCGACTCAAGCGCCCGCGTCGCTTCGCGGACCGAATTTCTTCCGACGCCGAAGCGCTCGCCCAACTCGCGCTCGGAGGGGAGCTTATCCCCTATCGTGAAGTCGCCGCTCAGGATCAACGAGGTGATCTGTGAGACGATCTCCTCGTAAACCCTGACCCTTCGAACAACCTGTAGCTGGGGCTCTATCGCCAAGGAATTTTCTCCGCTCATGCCGCGGCGGTACAACTTATCCAGTTATGGACTTATGGAGTCATCCTACAAGTGAGAAAACGTATCAATCCCCGCTTATGGTGTCAAGGCACTTCATAGTAAAATTCCGTTCCCCAAAAAGAAAGACAACCCATAATCAACGTGAGAATAACCTGGTATCTATTTGTTATATTTAATATTATAAATTACGCTTTGG
>JAPYQX010000030.1 GCA_029937135.1 Nitrospinota bacterium | reverse complement strand
GGCCTGAGCGCTTACGCCGAGGATGGGAATGTCTTTTGTCTCGGGGTTTTGTTTGATCCGGCTAATCGCCTCGAACCCGTCCATGACCGGCATCCGGAGGTCCATGATAATGAAATCGGGGCGGTCCCGGCCGAGCGCGTCGAGGGTCTCCTGGCCGTTAAAAGCGGACTGTATCTGACCCGCCGATCTCATCAGCATTTTTATCAACTGGTGATAGTCCGCCAGATCATCGACGACGAGGACCTTCCGCCCGCTCCAGGGGGAATCGGAGCGATCCTGGGCAGGGGCGGCGCGGCCGGTCTCCCAGCTGTCGGTTTTTTGTTCGGGCAAGAGCGGGACGGCGAATATGAATGTGCTTCCTTTCCCGACCTCGGATTCCACCCATATCCTCCCGCCGTGGAGGGAGAGGAGCTGTTTTACGAGGCTGAGGCCGATTCCCAGCCCGCCGGTTTTCCGCCGGAGACCTCCCTCGATTTGCTCGAACCGATCAAAAATGGACTCGTGAAGGTCTGGACTGATTCCAATCCCCTCGTCGCTGACGCTGATCCGAACCTCGTCTCCGTGGGCTTCTGTGTGGATCCGCATCGGTCCGCCGTCGGGGGAGAATTTCACGGCGTTGTCGATCAGGTTCATGATCACTTGCCCGATCCGGGACGGGTCGCAAATCACATCTCCGCAGTCCGGGTTGAGGGCGCATTCGATAGAATATCCTCTCGGGAGCTGAACAAGGCGCAACTCCACCATGGACGCGACGATTTCGTTGATGGAAGTTGTTTGAAGGTCCAGGCGGATTTTGCCCAACTCGATCCGGTCGATGTCGAGTAGGTCTTCGATCAGGCGGGTGAGGTATTTTCCCGCGTCTTTTATTTTTGGAACGAATTCCCTGATATCGTTGTTTTCCGAATTGAGCAAAAGGACGTCGCTGAAGCCGACGATGGAATTCAGGGGCGAGCGCAGCTCGTGGCTCATGTTCGATAAAAATTCGGACTTGGCGCGGTTTGCGTTTTCGGCCTGGTCGCGGGCGATTTCAAGATCCTTCGTCCGTTCCTCGACGGCGGCCTCGATGTTTTCGTTCTGCTCCCTGATCATGTTGAAGTACTCGAAACTCTCAAGGGCGTTGGCGCTGTTCAGGAGGACGATGGAGAGAAGGCTCAGCGACGAATCGAATACTTTCATTTCGTCGCGGTCCAGTATCCCAATGAACATACCCCGGGCGCGGGATTTTGATGAAAGTGAGTGGAGCAGGACTCGCTGGTTGAATTCCTCGGCCGGAACCATCACGGACCTGGACTGGAAAAGCCACTAGGCGAACGTACCGTCTTCGATCAGGCGATCCGCCTCTTTTTGCAGTTTATCCTTATCTCCTTCGGGTTCGAAATCGATGAGCTCGAAGTCCTGGTCTTCCTCGTTGATGAGAAAAAAAGCCATGGTCTCGAAACTGAAAAGACGCTTCAGGCGCAAGCGGGTTTCGGCGAGGATGTCCTGGGGGCTGGGGCGGCCTTTTCTGCCGCTCAGAGTGGCGTGAAAATCGCTGAGGGACGAGACCATTCCGAGCGCTTCGAGGGTCCAGCGGTTGGCCTCCTCGAGATAGTTCAGGCGTCCTTCGATATCTCTTTCCCCGGGCTCCGTTTCCCCGGGTTCGATTTCCTGGGGTTCCTGGTCAACCATTACTTGATGCCTTCCAGAAAGAGGTCCACGGAGTCTTTGTACTGCTGGTCCATTTGCTGTGTCATCGGGGCCAGTACGCTTGTGGAAAGGCCGATCTCATCCCAGGCGCTTTTCGCGAGGATGGGAACGAGCCGCTCGCCGCTCGTTTCAAGCTGCATGGCGTTGGCGATGAGGTCCGAGATGTGGGCGATGCTGGCTTCCATCGGAAAACGCTTCGAGCCGGCCGGGCGGTGATGAAACCGGACCGTCTCCTCGATACTTTTCGGAAGCCGCCACTCGCTGAGCAGAAGACCGCCGACCTCGGCGTGATCTAAACCCATGACATTGCGCTCCGAGATATAGAGGAGTTTTCCCTCCTCGGCCGACAGGGTGAGCGCCTCCTTGGCTTGTTCGGTGTTATCCGAGTATAGAATAAGCTGGCCGATATCGTGAAGAAGACCTGAGACGAAGAACGACTCGATGTTGGGCATTTTTTGAAACGAGGCGAGGATGCGGGAGCCGATTCCGCAGGCGATGCAGTGTTGCCAAAATGGCTTCACTCTGATGAGTTCGCCTGGAATCCCCTTGAACATCTGGATAACCGAGGTGGCAAGGGCGAGGTCGCGGAGTTGCTTGGTGCCGATGATTGTGACGGCGTGGGATATGGTATCGATTCTCGAGGGAAACCAGAAGAAAGCGCTGTTGACCAGCCGCAGCAGGCGGGCGGAGAGGCTTTGATCGGCGCTGATGATTTGGGCGATATCCCGCATCGAGCTTCGCGGGTCGTCCACGGCTTCGTTGATTTGGTAAAAAGTGGTCGGAAGCGAAGGAATGTTTCCTTGTTCCGGATGAGTCGGCTCAGTTCAGCGCACATGATCAGCTCTCTAGTTTCTGGATATTCCGGAAGATGCAGACGCGAAGAAGCTCGGCGAGGAGGGGGTGTTCGGTTCCCGAGTGGATAAAGCGGCTTCTCATCCTCTCTTCGGTGGCTTTTAATATGGTGGGGTCGATTTCCTCGGCGGCCGAGGCGGCGGCCTCGTCCCGGGTTATTCTGTGGACGCTGGCCTCCGTGACGCCCCAGGCCTTGAAAATTCCGAGGTGTTTTTCCGTGAGCCAGTTTCCTCCCCGGAGGAGGACGCGGCCGTTGCGGGCGAGCACGTCATCATCGAGGAGCATGTCCGGTTTGAGGTCTTCGAGGTTAATGACGCCCAATTGACGGCCTCGCGGAAGTTGGATTGTTATGCCGAGATCAGGAAAAAAATTCCTGGGAACTCGGAAAAGGAGACTCTTGAATAGCTAATTAGAGTAGTATGTACATTCTGGTCAATAATCCCGAACTTCCACCCAAAATGCAACCTGACCTTAGTCCATTCCCGATAATATTGGAACTCAGCGCGTATTAACTAAGAAAATTCAGGTATTTATCATATAATCCGGGTGAAAACTTACCCGAAAATTCAGGCCCCATTTACAACAGGAGCAGAGAGTTTCATGGCCGAAGCCAAAGATATGGGCGGTGTGGTGGTGGGCGAGAATATGACTTTTATGGACGCTCTCGAGAAGGCCTCGGGGGAGCCCTTGTACCTGGACGACCTTCAGCTTCCGGGAATGCTGGTGGGTTTCGCGCTCAGGAGCGAGCACGCTCACGCGGAAATTCTCTCGGTGGACGCCGAGGCCGCCCGGAGAGTCGAGGGGGTGGCCGCTGTTCTCATCGGGGCGGATCTCGAGGGCGAGCCGCGCCTGACACCCCACAAGCGGGCGACGCCCCTGATCGTCCGCGACCGGGTGATTTACATGGGCGATGTTGTGGCCCTCGTGGCCGCGGAGGGCCCCGACGCCGCCAAGGAGGCGATGCGGCTGATCAAGGTGAAATACAAACCCTTGCCGACTATCGACGATCCGCGCGCGGCGCTCGAGAAAGACGCTCCCCAGCTTTGGCCCGAGGGCAATCTGCTCAATCACGGAAAAATCCGTAAGGGAGATGTCGAGGAGGCTTTCAAGACCGCCGACATCATCGTCGAGAGTGTCTACCGGACGCCGTCGGTCGATCATCTCTACATGGAGGTCGAGGCGGGCTGCGCCGCGCCCCTTCCGGGCGGGGGGATACAGGTCTGGTGCTCGACCCAGCAGCCCTTCCTCATGCGCTCGAACGTGGCGCGCGTTCTCGGTCTCCGGGCCGAGTCTGACGTGCGCTTTATCCAGACCCTGCCGGGCGGCGGTTTCGGAGGTAAAAACGAGGCGAGTCTGGACGTTACGCTGAGGGTGGCCCTCCTGGCCCGGGCGACCGGAAGGCCGGTCAAGCTGGTCTACTCGCGCGAGGAGAGCCTGATCGCCTCGGCCAAGCGCCATAGCTCGATAATTTACTGCCGCACGGGCGCCACGAAGGACGGCCGACTGGTGGCCTCCGAAGTGGAGGTCTATCTCGACAAGGGCGCCTATGCGGCGAGCGGTGGAGACAGCCCGCCCGCCTTCAAACGGGCGACTTACCACTCCTGCGGCCCCTACGATGTCCCCAACGCGAAGGTTGATGTCTACTGCGTCCATACCAACAATCCCTACGGGGGGCAGATGCGCGGGCCCGGTTGCCCCCAGGTTCACTTCGCCGGCGAGCAGCAGATGGATCAACTCGCCCGGGCGCTGGACATCGATCCGATTGAGTTTCGGCGGATCAACGGGCTCAGGGAGGGCTCGAGGACGGCCTGGGATCAGCGCCTCGACGAGAGCGTGGGGCTGCTCGAGACGCTGGAGAAAGCCGAGGCGGCCTCGGGGTGGAAGACCCGGAACGGCGGCTCCCGCCGCACGGCCGACGGGCGGCTGAGGGGATTCGGGGTGGCCAGTTGCCTCTACGGGACGGGAAACGCCTACTCCGCGGCCGAGGCATATATTTTCCTCACCTCGGAGGGGAAGATCCGAATCGCCGCCGGGGTGGTGGATTTCGGTCAGGGCTCAAAGACGGTGCTCTCCCAGATCGCCTCGGAGGTCCTCGACATTCCCTATAGCGAGTTCGTGATGGGCGTCGTGGACACGGCGATCGACCCTTTCGGCGGGACGAGTTCGAGCTCGCGGGTGACGATGCAGGGCGGCAAGGCCGTCTACAACGCCGCGTTCAAGGCGCGCGAGGAGCTTTTGCGGCTCGGCGGGCACCTGCTCGAGGTGGACTCGGAGGATCTCGAGCTATCTGGCGGGGTGGTGCGCTCGAAGGGACATCCCGGGACGAAGGTTTCCCTCGTCGAGCTGGCGGACGCCTTCGTCGTCGATGAGCTCAAACAGATTGGCGTCGCCGATCACATCCCCCCGGCCTCGAAGACCGACAAGGAAACCGGCCTCGGCCAGCCTTACGAGGTCTACGGGTTCGGGACGCAGATCGCCGAGGTCCTTGTCGACCCCGACACCGGTGAGATCGAGGTGGCCGGCGTCTGGGCGGCGCACGATGTCGGCAAGGCCATCAGCCCGATGGGCGTCGCCCAGCAGATCGAGGGCGGCGTATACATGGGCCTGGGCTTTTGCCTGATGGAGGAGATCGTCCAGAAAGATGGGCGGATGTTGAATCCCGACATGCACGGCTACCTGGTTCCGACCTCCGAGGATATCCCCGACGCGCTTGAGTCCATCATCGTAGAGGAGCCCTACTCAAGGGGCCCCTTCGGGGCCAAGGGAGTGGGTGAGCAGGTGACGGTGCCCACGGCGGCGGCCATCGCCAACGCAGTTCACGACGCGCTGGGAATCCGTTTTCCCGAGTTGCCGCTTACGCCCGGCCGGGTGGCGATGGCGGTGGCGAAAGCGAAGAAGGGGTAGCGATTCGGGAATCTGGATTCGAGTTCGTGACTCGGGGCTTACCCTACAACGGGAACAGCTTGTAGACAGTTTTGGTGTTCCAGCGCTCACCCAAATGCGTTCGCCCGGCGCTGATGAGATTTTCCCGGCGGGGCCCGGTTGGGGGTGGGACGCCCGCCGGCCTTGCGGGCTAGGTGGCGGCTGGCAAGCCGCCCTGTGGGGCGGGGTAGCTCCCCCTGAAGTAGAGCCCCATTGACACCACCGCCACGAGGTTGGCGATCAGAATATCGGTTATCTGCAGCGCCTCCATCACTACGCCTGCGACGATCATATTCATGAAAATGAACCAAGCCACGAAGAAGATCAGCAGGATGTTCACCCCCAAGCGGTAACCCTCGCTCCGGCCGGCCTCCCGGATAAGCCGCGCGATGCCGGCCCCGATGGCGACGAAGGCCGCCCCGTGGAGGACGCTGAACATCACCACCATTCCGAAGGAGGCGGGAATGAGGTGGGGCGAGGTGAGCCCTCCGCCCCGGAGCACGGCGAGCACCGTCGCCCCCAGGACGCTCGGGGTGAAAAACGGCCGTCCCTGTGACCTGCCCCCGATAGTGATACCACTCCTTATGTTACCCCAGAAGCCAATGCCGGAGGGCGGTTGCGCTGAGTTGCAAGAATCCGCCGGGAGTTCTGGGATGGCGTCGAGTGTGAAGCGAGACGACTTCGCTTCGGTGTGCTGATAGAATTTTTTCGCCCTGGCGCTCGTCCTAGCGCTCCAGAGGCTCGAGGTCGATGAAAGCGTCGATGAGCCAGGGCTTGCCCGAGGCGAGGGCGGAGCGGATGGCCTCGATAAGCTCGGCGGGGGTCTCGGCGATCGAGGCGCCCACGCCCATCGACCTCGCCAGGCCCGGGAAATCGAGGGGTGGGTCGTTGAAGTCCATCTCCGGGAAGCGGCGGAACTCGTTGGCATTGCCGTCGAGGTTGAGGATGCGCTCCTTGAGGATGCGGTAGGAGCGGTTGTTGGCGATGATCCAGACGGCGTTCAGGCGGTAGCGGGCGGCCGACCAGAGGGTTTGGATGGTGTACATGGCGGAGCCGTCGCCCGAGACGCAGACCACCGGGCGGTCGGGCATCGCGGCCTTCACGCCCAGGGCGGTGGGCAGGCCCATGCCGATTCCGCCGCCCTTCATGCCGAAAAGATCGGTGGCTTTTCCGCCGATAGCGCGGCGGAGGCCATTCCCGCCGGTCGTGAGGGATTCGTCCACAAAGGCCACACCCTCGGGCAAGGCCTCCCGGATTGCCGCCTGAAAGGCTGTGCGGGACATCCCGGGTTTGGTCTCCTCTCCCGGCTTGAAGGCCGGGTCCGTCGTTTCCCAGAAACGGCGGGCCTCCGCCTCTACTTCCGCGCGGCGCTCTTGGGCCCTCTGGCGCTCCGGGGCGCCCCATATTTCTTCAATAGCACTGGTAATCAAGGGCAAAGTGGTCTTCGGGTCGCCGTAAAGGGCCGCCTCGACCGGAAAGCTCTTCCCGATATCCCATGGGTTCAGGTCGAGGTGAATGGCGCGGATGTGTCCGGGAATGGGATGAACATCGGGGGGGAATGAGAGCACGAGGGGCTCGGAACCAATGAAGAATAAAACATCGGCGTCATTGAGTTGATCGCGCATTTTATCCGCAAGCCTCGGGAGATCTCCCGCGAATTGTGGGTGTGTTACGGGAAAGCTGAAAGCATTCGAGGCGCACTCTCCATAAACCTTGGCTCCGGTCAATTCGGCGAGTTTTATCAGCTCTTCTTTCGCGCCGGAGCGCGCGACGCCCTGGCCAGTTATCAGAATGGGCCGTTTCGCGGCAACAAGGAGTTTCACCGCTTGGTCGATAGCTTCGGCTGCCGCTGGAAACCGGGTGTGTATCCGCGTCGGCGAGCCGGTGATGCCGCCTGCTTCAGCCTGGAGAACGTCACCGGGAAGCGAAAGAAACACCGGGCCGGTGGGCGGCGTCAAGGCTACCTTGATGGCGCGGCGCACGGCATGTTCCAGGTCCCCGACATCCCTGACCTCATACGCCCATTTGGTAAGGGGTTCGGCCATTCTCGGGAGGTCGTCCCAGAGGATGATTTCATGGAAGTGGCCCGGTTGGCCCTGGTTGCCTGCCACCAGAACAAGGGGCGAGCCTGCGCGTTTTGAGTTGTAAAGGTTCCCCATCGCGTTGCCAAGTCCGGGGGCGACATGGAGGTTGACGATTCCCGGCCCGCCAGTAGCGAACGCATAACCTTCCGCCGCGGCGACGGCGACGGACTCTTGAAGGCACAGGTAGTATTTAAGGCGACTTTCATTTACCAAAGCATCCATCAACGCGAGTTCGGTGGTTCCCGGATTTCCAAAAATACATTCCACCCCTTCGTCCAAAAGGGTTTCCATGAACAAGGTGGCGCCATTGGTTTTCATTTTTATCCCTTCAGCCCAAGGAGGGCTAGGTCATAAGAGCTCCGGCTTTTCCCTCCGCGGCGATTTTGCCGGCAAGTAAAAGGCATTTTTCGGTATTAGGGGGCATGATCAATCCAGCCCGGGCATCACGATGAAACCGTTGCAGGGGGAAATGCCGCATCAGGCCGGAGCCGCCGGCGATTTTCATGGCTTTTTCGGTAATGGCGGCGGCGGTTTCCGCGGCGACATATTTGGCTTCGTTGATTGCTCCGTACGCGGCCTCTGCGCCTTCGTTTCCCATCAGCCAACCCGCCCGCCGTACCATCAACAGGGCTCCCTCAAGAGCAATTTTCATCTCTCCGATTTGGCGGGAGATTGGAGGATATGTGGCGATGGGAACATTGTCGGGTTGAAGTTTTTTCTTTTTTGCATAATCGACAATCCAGTCGAATGCGCCGCCTCCCGCGCCGAGATAGACGGCGGAATATCCAAATCCGAACTTTGGGAGCACATCCGCACGAATGGGGTCTCCTCCCTTTCCGACGATATCGTTTTCGGCGACTTCGACGTTTTTAAATGTCATCGAGGAACTCATTGTTCCTCTCATCGAAAAAGAGTTCCATTTTTTGTCGATGTCGATTCCCGGGGTATCGGAGGGAACGACAAATAGATACAGGCTTTTCGATAAATCCTCTTCGTCTTCGAGCTGGCACCAGAGGACGATGTAATCGGCTTCTCCCGCCATGGAACAAAAATATTTTTTTCCGCTAATCAAGTATCCGTTATCGGATCGCGCCGCATGAGTTTCCATGACCATTGTTCCGTGGAGACTCGAAGTGGATTCACTTGCGTAGCTGGCGAAGATTTTTCCGTCATGAATCGCCCGGGCGTATCGTTCCGATTGTTCCGCGTTCCCGAGGATGCATGTGAGAACATGAATGATTGAGCTTTGCATATGAAAAAGCATGGAGGTGCTGGTGCATCCTTTCGCGAGTTCATAAAGAACCAGTGAATAGGATTCGGGGTCCGAGAATAAATTTCGTCCGCCGAGGTGCTCGGGGAGGGTGAGGGAGGTGAAACCCGCCTGCGCCAGATCCTCGAAGTTGGCCCGCGGAAATTCGCTTTCCTGGTCGTAGTGATCAGCGCGAGGGGCAAGGATGTCCCGAGCGATCATCCGCGCTTGTTCAACCAAATCCCTGAATTTTGGATTTACCGTAAAGTCCATGAATTGTCCTGAATTTATCTGGAATGAATTTTATCCCAAACCGGGGTTCAAGGGGTGCCAGCGAATTCCGGATTTTTTTCAATTACCGATTTGGCGACGGTATCCAGGCATTTCTCCGAGTTGGGCGGCATGACAAGGCCCGATCGCGCTTCGCGGTGAAGCCGCTCCAGGGGATGGTCTTCTAAAAGACCGGCTCCGCCCGCCAATTTGACGGCATTGTCGGTGATTGACGCGGAAGCCTCTGAGGCCGAGAACTTCGCCGCGCTGATAAGAGGGTAGGCTTCCTCCGCCCCGAAAGCCTGGAGTGTCCAGGCCGCCCGTTGAACCATCAACAAGGCTTTTTCCATCTCGATTTTCATTTCGCCGAGGAGTCTTTGAATGGGTTGATATGATGAGATGGGGTTGTTCGTGGGCTTTAATCTCCGGTTTCGTGAATATTCGAGGGCCCATTCATACGCCGCGGCGCCGACTCCAAGGTAAACCGCGGCATAACCAAGACCGAATTTCGGGGTAATATCCACGCGTATCGGGTCGCCGCCTTTTCCGATAAGGCAGTTGGCGGGGACATCGACATTTTCAATTTTGATGCCATGACTGACAGTGCCTCGCAATGCGTAGGAATTCCACTTGTTGTCAATCGTGAAGCCGGGATGGTCGGCAGGGCACAGGAGGAAGCACATGCTTTTGCGAACGTCCCAATCGTCGCCCACTTGAACCCACAGCGTATAACAATCGGCCTCTCCCGCCATGGAGCAAAAAACCTTTCGGCCGTTGATCACATACTTTCCATCGACGAGTTCGGCGCGTGTGTCCAATTTTCGATTCCATTGCGTGCTGGTTCCGGATTCTCCCCCATGACTGGCGATTATTTTCCCATCGTTGACGAGATCGGCGATGTGTTTTTTTTGATCCGAAGTGCCGAGGGTGATGAGGAAATGTGTAATGGAATTGTGCATGTGGAGAAGCAGAGCGGTATTCACGCATCCCTTCGACAGTTCGAAAAGAATCATTACGTAAGTGACCGGGTCGGAGTATAGGTCCGGACCGCCATATTCCCCGGGGAGGGTGAGGCATGTAAATCCTTCCCGGATAAGATCATCGAAATTTTCCCGGGGGAATTTTGCCTCCCGATCATATACATGAGCCCGTGGAGCCAGTATCTCTTTTGATATTACTTTGGCACGCTCATAGAGAACCTTGTTTTTCGATTCAATTGTCAGTTTCATTTTGTTTTTTGTCTTGCACAAAAAATTTGAGCGGGTATCGCGGTAATTTTCTCCGGTAATTACCCTTCCCCAATGACCCAATCTCGCGCATCATCTCCGTAGGCGTCCCATCCATCTTCGGTCACGACAACCGTGTCTTCAAGTTTCACGAATCCAACTTCCGTATTTTTCAGGTCGGTTTCAATCGAGAGAACCATTCCTGTCTCTAGCGGACGGTTTTCATATGATCCAGGGTAGGGAACACTTCCATTGCTTGTTAGACGGGGAGCTTCATGTTGAATCATTCCCATTCCATGCGCTACAAATTTAATCTCAGTTTTGTGAGCGCACTTGGCTTGTTCAGCTAGCGCTTTTTCGTAAATTTTATTTCCTGTAATCCCCGATTTGACAGCCGAACGGGCCGCACCCTGGATCGCCTGCACCTCGCCGAGGAGGTCTTTCATGAGTTGGGTGGGTTCTCCCAAAACAGCCATGCGGCAAAGGTCGCCCAGATAGCCATGAAGATTGCCGCCGGAATCCAGGGAGAGGATGTTCCCCTTTTCCCAAGGGGCGCTCGAGGGCGCGCGATTATAACTTGGCCCGGTGCAGGTAAGGCAATATTCGAAGTCAAGCCCGAGTTGAGTTTCCTCTTTCCGCATTCGCTCAGCGATGTCATAGGTTGTAGTTCCCGCGGAGGTGGATTTCATCACGTTGGTCATGGTGTCAATAATGTGTTCAGAGGCCTGCTTTAACAGAGCCAGTTCTTCCGGCCGCTTCACCGCCCGCAATTCCTCAAGGATAAAAAGGGCGTCCACGAATTTGGCCTCCGGAAGTTCCCGGCGGAGAGAGTCATACGCATCAGCGGGGATAAATCCTTTTTCCACCGCGATGGTCCCTTTTTCGAGGCCCAGGCCGCGAATGGAAATGCCCGCTTCTTTTCCGGTTAATTCGCTGTGCCACTGGTTGGTTTTGATATTTGGAACCCAGAAAGGTTCGACTTCATGTTGCCACCCTTCCATGGCATTCCCGATATAAAAAGCCTTTTCGGGGCCGCCCTTCGGGTATCCGAGCATGGGCAGGTAGCGGCTGACGCCAATCGCATCTTTATGGGCGAAAAAGAAAAAAAGATAGCCGCCGGTCAAATACCGAATGTTGTCTTTGGTCGATGCCAATAGCAAGTTAACGCCGGATTTTTCCATAAGCGCATTTAGCTTTTCATGATCAAATGGCAGCTTCATTGATTTTCCCTCCCTCATTATATTTTCAATTAAATTCGTATCAAATGGGTGCAATCCGGGAGTTGATTGAAGGGCAAATATTTCTGCCACAATTGAAAATTCGACTCGAATTATCAAAGCTCCCGCGTAGATACAATGTACGAATAAAGCCGAGGGTGTCACGGTGAATTAAAAAAATCAAGGGTTGAGATATTGATTGTTGCCATACTGGCAGGGAGCCCAAGAGAAGTTTCGGGATATCAGGAAATAATTAGGGCTCCCCCCGATTCACTGCTCAACCGCGGGCCCGGCGGGAAGATGAAACCTGACAAGTTTTGGATTGTAATGAATTATCCACCATAATAGATTCGCTGGGTAGGCGCCGCTGTCTACACGTAAACCCTCCACCCGATCAAGTGCGATTGTTTTGTCTCTGATGAATTTTACGGGATGGAAATCATGTAGTTTCTTTTTGCTCTTGCGCGAATCTCAAACCCGCCGAAATCCTTCAGTGACAATTTTATTGTTAATGTGTGTGGATTTTCTTCCGCTGGTTTTTTGGGGACATTGGAGAAACGCCTGTATCGATAGCTGTAGGGCGCGGGAAAATTTTATTTTCTGATTGAGGAGCCTCGCGAGGAAGGCAAAAAATTCGATCAACGTTTCTTGTGCAATGACAATAGATTTAATTATTTACATTGTTGCGGTTTCGGCGTATTTCCGGCGTTGACGAGGGATAAAAAGGCTTATATGATTGATTTTACTGGTTGCACGTAACTTTGTTTGTCAATACTCATGGAGAAATTGCATGAGTTTTCCATGATTTTGGCGCTTTTGGGGCTGTGGTGCTTTTGGTTGTAAAAAAATTCTAAACCTCCGCATGTATGAAAGAAAAAGTTTAGATGTTGCCAATTCCTATGAAATTTCAGCCGATACCGTACGCATTTTTAATCGCGCTCATTGTCGTATTGGCTCTTACGCCTCTCGTCAAAATATTCTCCTCCAAATTTGGTTTTGTTGCCCAGCCTGCCGGGTCCAGGTGGCACAGGGAGCCAACCCCCCTGATGGGCGGTATTGCCATTTTTGCCGGTATTGCGCTGGGGTTGGTGTACTTTCTTATCGATTCGTGGGAACCGCGCGTGCTCGGTTTTGTCTTGGGCGGTTTGATCGTTTTCGCCGTCGGCCTTTGGGACGATGTTTCGAGCCTCAGACCGGTAACAAAGCTCTTGGGGCAGATTATCGCGGCCTGTATCGCGGTATCGACAGGCACCATCTTCAACTTTGGCGGCCATGAGTTTTTTGCCGTTTTGTTGACCATTTTCTGGATTGCTTCCGTCACCAATGCTTTTAATTTAATCGACAATATGGATGGCTTATGCGCCGGCACGGCTTGCATCTCGGGCCTTGTTCTCGTTGCCTACGCTTTTGTGAACGGCGATCCCGTTGTCGGTATGATTTCAGCCGCTTTTGTCGGGGCTTGCCTGGGTTTCCTCTGGTACAATTTTTCACCCGCATCAATTTTCATGGGTGACAGCGGTAGCATGTTGATTGGTTATACTTTTGCCGTGGTTTCAATCATGGCTACGGGAAAAGGAGTGGGTAATTTTGTCGCCACTTTGGCGATTCCCGTGTTGGTGTTGGGTGTTCCTATTTTCGATACGGCGCTTGTTTCTTTTTCCCGGCTCTTCAAGGGCAAGCGCATCTCGCAAGGGGGAACGGATCATACCTCCCACAGGTTGGTGATTCTCGGTTTAAGCGAACGCCAAACCGTCCTGTTGATTTATGCGTTCAGCCTCATTCTCGGTACGACGGCTTTCCTCTATGCCTATCTGAATTTTTCGATTGTTATCGTTTTGTCGGTGATCTTGATTTCGGGCGCGGTTGTTTTCGGCCTATTCCTGGGTGAGGTCAAGGTGGATCCGGTGGAACTTCCATCGGCCTTGAGCGAGCGAAAAGGGTCTCACCCGGCGGTCCTGGGAACGAATGTTTTTCATAAGCGCGCATTTGTGGAAATGCTGCTCGATTTGATGGCGATATGCCTGGCCTATTACACGGCGACGTTGTTGCGCTACGAGGCCGAGTTGACACCCACCAGGATAGCCCGGATTTGGGTGATCTTGCCTGTCCTTATTCCCGTGAAATTAATTGTGCTCTATGCGTTTGGTCTTTACCGGAGCATGTGGCGATATCTTGGTTTGGCGGATCTGATTCATATTTCCAGGGCCGTGACAACATCTTCGGTTTTAAGTGTCGTGGCTGTTCTGATGGTATGGAATTTCGAAGGGTATTCGCGCACCGTTTTTGTCATCGACTGGATGATAATGCTCATGTTGGTGTCCGGTTTACGGCTCTTGTTCCGGGGGCTTCGCGATACGCTTTCAGGTATCCAGAAAAGTCCGGGCAAGCGCGTTTTGATCATCGGGGCGGGGGATGCGGGAGAGATGCTGGTAAGGGAGATGCAAAACAATTCCCGTTTAGGTTATTTGCCCATTGGATTTGTTGACGATAACCCGGGAAAAATCGGCCGCAGGATGTTTGGGCTTGAAGTGATGGGAAGCCGATCGGATTTGAGACGAATCATCGTGGAAGAGCGAGTCGAAGAGGTCATTGTCGCGATTCCCTCCGTCCCGGAAGAGGATCTGGCCGATTTCTTCTACCCATGCAGCGAACTTGGAATTCCTTGCCGCAGGACCCATAGCCTTATTTGAAAAAATCAGTTGTAAAATCCAAGAATGGTTTGGACCACATATTCCTGCGCCTCTTTGGATAGTTCCGGATACATGGGAAGCGCGAGAACTTCGTTACTGGCCTTTTCGCTTTCGGGGAAGTCTCCCTGATTGTAGCCAAGGCTCTGAAAGCAGGGTTGAAGGTGAAGGGGCAGTGGATAATAAACGCCTGTTTGTACGTCCCTTTCTTTTAAATATTTTCTGAGTGAATCCCGCTCGCGAGCCCGTATCACATATTGATGGAATACATGGTTTTCACCCGGTATCTCCGGCGGAACGATTTTTTCAATTGAAATGCCCGAACTTTCGAATAGGGAATCGTAGGTATGTGCGTGCGCTTTTCGATTTTCAGTCCATTCATCCAGGTATTTCAGTTTGACTTGAAGTATGGCCGCTTGAAGCGTGTCGAGACGAAAGTTGCCCCCCACTTCTTCGTACTTGTATTTTTCCGTGGAGCCGTGAACTCTTAATTTCTTGAGGCGGGCGAACAGTTTTTCGTCTTGCGTGACGACCATCCCGGCGTCGCCGAAAGCCCCTAAATTTTTGGTCGGAAAAAAAGAGTAGCAACCCGCATCGCCGATCGTGCCCGCCATCCCCTGCTCCGTACGCGCTCCAAGGGCCTGGGCGGCATCCTCCACGATATGCAGGTCATTTTCTTTTGCGATCCTAAGAAGCGGCTTCATTGAAACGCAGCGTCCGAAAAGGTGGACGGGAATTATCGCCTTGGTTTTTTCCGATATGGCGTTTCCCACTTTCGCGGCGTCAAGATTAAAGCTCTCCGATTCGATATCGACGAAAACAGGCCGGGCGCCAAGCCGGACAATTACCCCGGCGGTCGCGAAAAAAGTAAACGGCGTTGTGATGATCTCATCTCCCGGCGAAATGTCGATCGCCATGACGTCCAGGCCGCGGCGCGCCATCCACAGCGACATGCGCCCCGCCCCTGCCGCGACATCGATGGCCATTCCCTCTTTGGGTAGTTCGGGTTCGAGATCGCGGAGCCAGCCCGGCGCCTCGCGCCCGCCATGATCCCCCGACCGAAAGCGCTCATCCCACTTCTCGCGATCCGTCGGGTGGTGAGATCGTCCTGG
>JAPYQX010000377.1:912-2781 GCA_029937135.1 Nitrospinota bacterium | reverse complement strand
CGTTAAGGTTGTGACGCCTGGCTTCGGTCAGAGCCATTCGAAAAGTCCGCACTTGGTGGCAACCAAATTCATGGTAATCGCCTTCGATTTGATTCTCCTTCAAAAAATCAAAAGCCTTGACGAAGAACCGATACTTCTCGATTTGCCGATTGATCTGGTTTGCCGCTACCGAATCAGTGTGTTCCCAGTCAGCCAGATCCTCACCGGTACCGAGCCGAACCCAGGGCTCTTCACGAATGAACTGAGGAATATAGAGATGTCTCTTTCCGCTATCTTCAGACACGAAACAATCCTCTTTTTAATTGCCTGAAAAAGTATTTGTTAGAAGAGTTCACTTCGCCAACAATGGCGATATTTCGATGCCGTTAAGTACACCTCAACTTCAGTATGTCCTCTTCCGCCCGCTGTAACATCTCCGGAGTACCGATATCGCGCAGGTAATCGTCATTATGAAATGTATTTATCTGGCCGATGAAGGACGGTAAAATCTCGGTACTGATGTCGATCACACGCTTTTTCATATCCTTCATGTAAGCCAGAATAACCTGGTCAAACAGATAAATTGCCCCATTGGCGTGATTGCCTGGCGGGTTTTGAACCTTCTCGTGGAAGGCACGAACAATTCCCTCCGAGTCTTCCTCCACAATGCCGCAACTTGCCGGATCGTCTGATGTAAATGTCACCATCGTGATATGCGTGCCGGGCGGCCGCGTCCGGTGGCGATCCAAAAATCCCGCAAGATCGAAGCAGGTCAGATTATCCGCATGCGCGACTATAAACGAACCGTTTCCAAAGAAATCGGCATTGGCGCAAATACTGCCGCCGGTGCCCAACAAGACTTCCTCGTGGATCGTCTCGACACGATCGGACCAGGGGCTTTCAGCAATGTGAGCGGTCACCTGAGAGGCAAAATAATGGGTGTTCACCAATACGCGCTCGATCCCCTGACCCAGCAAAAGGTAAGCCAGTAATCAATCAGAGGCCGTCCAAGTATCGGCACCAGACACTTCGGGATCGATTCTGTAATTGGCTTTAATCGAGTACCAAGACCAGCCGCAAGCAGCATCGCTCTCAAAGTCTGATCTCCGTAACCAGTTCTTCGACTTTGAGCGGCACATTGCCAATCCGGCCGACCTGGCATGCCGCCGCCAGCGACCCGAGATAAGCGGCCTCCCAAATTGGCGCACCGACAACCAACGCCATGGCAGCGGAAACCAGCATCGAATCACCTGCCCCTTCAGACGCGCCGCAAGGGCCATTCCAACCGCGATCGGTAGTCCATGACCGGAGTGAACCGGTGGCAGCCTCTATCCCTGGCAAATGACCAGGCGCAGGTGGATGCTCACCAAATACTCCACTACCGTCATGGCTCGACTCTAACAGATCACGCTCAGGAAAGGATCCCTTCATAGCCAGCACCTGAAATAACGCTGGCGCCGCGTGCCTGTGCCTCCCGAAAACTCGAGCACATTGATTGTACTGGCTTTTTCTCATTCGAGAAATACATCCATCTCGACGTGAAGTAGCCCCTGGTAAAGCATCGAGGTACCCTTCCCTTCTCATCATATCCGATATTTCCGTAGGGGAGGCTCCACGCACGATGAAGGAATTCGTCCGCTTTTTTATCTCTACCGTGTTCTCGACGGCTAGATCCAGGCTATCCCTGCAATTGGAAATTGTCGCCCTCAGGCATCAGCTATCGGTTTATCAAAGAAATGGGCTAAGGCCCCGGGTGAAGCCCTCCGATCCCGAACAAAGATCGAATCGCAGGGACAGCGTTTTCTTGAGAGGTACGTAATTTTCTTAAATTTGTTTGAGGCAAACTTGGATATATATGAAACCAGCAACTCGCCTGTCATTATTGGGGGG
>JAPYQX010000377.1:0-902 GCA_029937135.1 Nitrospinota bacterium | reverse complement strand
GCTCCAGGGGGGGGCTTCGAGAGGCATTCGTTCCATTTCAGAAAATATTCAAGCCTACCCCCCACCTAAACCTTCTAAAGCACCTAAAGTTGTTGTCGTTCGTAGTTCAGGTTTAGGGGGTTTAGCCGCTTTAGGTGCCCCCTGGAGCCGCACCGATTGTGGCCGAAGGGAACCCTCGATACCGAAAATCCTCTCATTCAGCATGGACCGGTTTTGAGGGGGAAGGTCACTACTCCAGTCGTGGGTGAGCGTATTTGGCCTGATCGTCGGAGCCATTGTCGGATATTTTTTCAGGAGTGGCTGACCTCCCCCTACAAGGAACTCCGCCAGTTCCACACAACCTGGCCGACAATGCGGTCCCGGGCCGTCTCCCCTTTCTTGGATTCACCGTAATCAGGGTTTAAAATACCCTATGGCGTATTTCTCACGCTGTTTCGAAAACTAACATCCTCCAAGAATTCCCGTTGATGGGGATTGTTGCGAGCTGCCTATGAATGACCGAAGCAATAAAGCCTGAGGCACCCAAAACAACATATTTCACTTCGATATCCTTGGCTCGGTTTCAAGAATGGTGTGATAGGTGTCCCGAATCCCCGACATAAAATTCGTGAATTTGAAATCGGGAAATGAGGACTGGAGTTTCCGGATGTCGAACCCCTGGTCCACCTTGGGTCGCGTTCTCGGAATGGAGACAGTTTCGAAGTCGCACGAAAGGACGGACTGGATAATTTCCAGAATTCGCAAAAAAGAGTAGGACTGACCGCTCGCCAAATTCAATGTGCCGCCAAATTCGCCCATGGTAACCAACCGCACAAACTCCGCGACATCCCTCACAAAAACGAAATCCCGGAGTTCCAACGCATCGCCCCAGACATTTACCCTTCTATTTTCCTGAATCGACC
>JAPYQX010000029.1:9722-15386 GCA_029937135.1 Nitrospinota bacterium | reverse complement strand
GCTATGGCTCCAAACCCATCGACCCGCGCCGGGCGCAGATGGCTCTTGCCAAGGTGATGCCCCAGAATGCCATCATCACTCTCGATGCCGGAAGCGCGGCGGGCTACGTCTACGAGTACCATCAGTTCGACCGGCCCCGGAGCTTCCTCGCCCCGCAGGACCTGGCCGCCATCGGAATCGGCTACCCCCTCGGGCTGGGCGCGAAGCTCGCCTGCCCGGACCGCCCCGTCGTCACCCTCAGCGGGGACGGCGCCTTCCTCTTCAACGGGGCCGAGCTCGAAACCGCCATCCGCGAAAAACTCAACACCGTCACCATCATCCTCAACAACCACAACCTCGGTTCCGAGCGGGCCTACCAGCGCCACTTTTATAACGAGCGCTATATCGGCGACGCCATCGGGAACCCCCGCTTCGACGACTACGCGCGCGCCTTCGGGGCGGTCGGCTACCGCGTCGAGGACCCGAGCGAGCTCGAGGATGTCTACACGGAGGCGTTGAAGCAGGACAAGCCCGTCCTGGTGGATGTGCTCATCGACGCCGACATCTACCCCGAGCCCCGGCGCAAGGACGCTGTGAAGCCCCAGGGCTAGCCGCGCTTTGTTGTCCAGCCCGAGGCTGGCCCCTCGGCCGGCCAGCCGGCCTGATCGCCCGGGGTGTAGCCCGCCTGGGTGAGGATCTCGAAAGCGGGTCTTCCGCCGCCGGTTTCGGGCGCGGCGCGGATATTACTCTGGGCGCGCTCGATCACCTCGAGAAGGCCGTCCAGACGGACGGGATCGGCCCCCGAGCCCCCGCCCGCCGCGATTCTCTCAAGCCCCGGCCTGAGCCGGGCAAGAACCCGCGCCCCCTCGACCAGAAGCGCCGTCGCGCGCCCTGTCTCCCCCAAGGCGTATTGCTCCGCCGCCCGCTCCACCAGACGCACCCACTCCAGGCAGGCGCGGTGAAAATCCACCGGGAAGCGGAGCGGATTTTCCTGTCCGATTAGATTGCCCGCCTCAGCCAGTGCCTCTAATACCCTGTCGCCCACCCGGCCGCGGGCGTCCTCCCGCCAGGCCCGCCAGAGCTGAAAAGGATCGCCATGCTTGAGGAGCGGCTCGCGCAGCGAGCGCCATCCCCCCGGCGCGAGAAACGGGGAGAGCCGGGGAATCTCACTTCCGAGAATCTCCGCCGCGCGGGCGAACGCCTCGCCGCCCTCAGCCTTGAGCGCGGCCTCCCACTCCTCGCCCGCGGAAATTCTCCGGCCCGCCGCCATGACCACCGGGAGGACCGACTCGAACGCGGAGAACCCGAAAAACTCCCAGGCGCACACGAGCTGCCCGGCCCTGCGGGCAGCGGGTTGCTCCACACCAGATTGCTCCACCTCGGTCCGGTCCGCCTCGACCTGGAGGGTCTCGGATTGGTCCGCGCTGGCGCGGTGAGAGTCGATCACCCGGCGGGTCTCATCGAGGAAACACCAGTTCGCGTCGTAGGATCGCACCGCCGAGGAGAGCACCACCTCAAACCCCCGCTCGCGGAACATCGCGCTCGTCTCAGAGGGGGCCTCCTCGTAGTCCCAGTCGAAAATCACCGTCTCGCGGGGAATCTCGCCCAGCGCCTCGGGGTGTTTGGCGAGCATGTCCCCCCAGAGGCAGGGCCGCCGCCCGAGGGCGATCACCTCCCGGCAGAGCCGCCCAAAAAACTCGGCGTAAAGCCCCACCTCGCCAATTTCCGCCGCCCGCTCCCGGCAGCGGGGGCACTCGCCCAGCTGATGCGTCTCGTCTCCGCCCAGGTGAATCCACTCATCGTCAAAGGCCGCCGCCGCGTCGGCCACAAGGCCCGAGGCGAACTCGCGGCACTCCTCCCGGCTCGGACACATCTGCAAAACCCCCCGCCCCGGCGCCTCGGCGAGCCACTGTCCCCCCTCGGCGCGGATGAAGCCCTCCATGTGGCCCAGCGTATTTAAAAAGGGGATGAGGCGTACCCCGCTCTCCCGCGCCGCCTTCGATAGCCGCCCCGCCATCCCGGGCGTCAGGCAGCCCGGCCCGGCCGCCCAGGGGGCCGAGGGGTAAGCGAAGCGATGTTCGAGATAAAGACCCATCGCGTTATAGCCGGCCCGGGCCGAGCGCTCGATTAATTCGAGCAGATAATCCTCACCCGGCGATTGTTCCCGCGCGATGTCGTACATCCAGCCGATGAAATTCATCGAGTCCTCAAGCAGTGTTTGTCTAAATCGGGGCCTACCCAAAGGGGTGCCTGCCCCAAGCGAAGCTCATCCCGAACGGAATTCAGCCTTCAGCCAGCGCCGCTACGAGCGCCCGCGTCACGTTCGCCATGAAACCATAGTCCAGCGTTTCGGGCCGGTCGGAAGCGCGGTGATAGTTCGGATTCCTCAAAAACGCCGTGTCCGTCAGCATCGCCGCCGGGTAGCCCCGGTCCCAAAACGGCGCGTGATCGCTCATCCGCGTCGCGGGGACAAGCCACCCGGCCAGCGGAAAACAGTGAGAGACGACCTTGAGATCGGGGGCATAGTCATTTACAGCCCGCTCAAAGAGCGCCATCATTTTTTTCGCCCGGCGGTTTCCCACCACCGCGAGGAAATTTCCCACATCCGGAATCAGGAGCGGCAGATTCAGGGGAATGTGCTGACTCCCCGGCGCGGCATCGGTGTAGCCCACCGATTCGAGGATGAAAACACCCGCGTACCGCTCCCAGGCGCGAAACGCGCGCCGCGCGAAGTGGCGGCTCCCGTGGCGGCATCGCCGGTCGCGCTCGTCCTGGGGCTCCTCGATGCTGAAGCCTGTGAACCGGATCGTTCTCCGTAATGGATGCCCGGCCAGGACCGCCGCCGCCACCAGCATCGCCGCCACCGCGCTCGCGTTATCGTCCGCGCCGGGCGAGCCCATCGCGGCGTCGTAGTGCGCCCCGACGAGAAACGGGGGAAGCCCCGCCTCCCGCCCCGGCAATTCGGCCACGACGTTGAAAAAAGGCCGTCTCCGACGCTCGAACACCTGCCGCTCGGGCTTCATGCCTAACTCCGCGAAATGCGCCTCGACAATCGCCCCCACCTCCTCAAGCGCGGTTGAATTCTGCTGGCCGTGTCTGAGAAAAGACAACCGCTCCACCCACCTGCGAAGCTCGTCCTCGCTTACCGCCTCCACCAGCCGGGTGATATCCGGATTTCGGGAACTCTCCAAAAATTCACCCTCCGCGCCGCGGGCCGCACAGCCGCGGGTCGCAAAACCGTGCGCCGCACCCGAATAAAAGCCGTTCTGCTACAATGTCCCTCAATAATCTATCAGGGAGATTCGCACATGGACAGGATCGTTACCCTCGCCGAAATCGAAAAAGCGCGCGCCGCACTGCCCCCCGCCGTCCGCCGGACCCCGATCATCCCCTTCTCCGCCGATTCCCCCGAGGTGGGCGCCGAGCGCCTTTTCCTCAAGGCCGAGAACCTCCAGGTCACCGGGGCCTACAAGGTCCGCGCCGCGTTCACGATACTCGCCGCCCTCTCCCCCGAGGAGCGCCGGAACGGGGTAGTCCTCACCTCGTCCGGAAATTTCGCCCAGGCCTTCGGCTTCGCGGGCGGGCTGATGGGAGCGCCCATCACCGTCGTCATGCTCGACCGCACCAGCCCCTACAAGGTCGCCGCCACCGAGGGCTACGGGGCCGAGGTGGTTTTTTGCGGAGACGACGCCCTCGCCCGCCAACCCGCCGTCGAGCGAATTGCAGGAGAGCGCGGGATGACCGCCATCGACACCTGGGAGGAGCCGATGGGAACCACCGGCCACGGGAGCCTGGGCCTCGAAATCGCCGAGGACATGCCCGATGTCGAGACCGTCCTCGTCCCGGTGAGCAGCGGCGGGGTCGCCGCCGGGGTCGGGACCGCGATCAAGGAGTCGCTTCCGGGCGTCCGCGTCGTCGGCGTCCAGCCCGAGCGCGCGAACGCCGCCTACGTCTCCCTTCAAAAGGGCGAGCCCACCGCCATCGACTACTGGGACTCCATCGCCGACGGGCTCTCCGCCGTCCGGCCCGGGGCGTTTCCGTTCCGCCACATCCAGAAATACCTGGACGAAATCGTGCTCGTCTCCGAGGCCGACATCGCCCGCGCCTTCCGCTCGCTGCTCCTGCGCGCGAAGATCATGGCCGAGCCCGCCGGGGCCGTCGCCGCCGCCGGGTTTTTATCGGGCAAAGTGGACACCAGCCGCAAGACCGTCGCCTGCGTCACCGGCGGAAACGTGACTGTCGAGATGGCCCAAAAGATGATGAAAATGGCGGAAGATTGAGTCACGGGTACGAGTTTCGGCGGTCCAGTCTCATCCGCCGTTCAAACCCAGTATCTTCTCAATTCCTGTTCACGAATTCCTGTTCGCGCTCAGCGTGCCCTCACCCGCCGTTCACGCTCAACATCCCCTGCGCCAAAACGATCGCGGCGGTGTTGGCGACGTTGTAGGAGCGAATGGGCCCCAGGATCGGGACGAACACACGGCGGCCCGGCCAGCGCTCGTGCCACGCCTCGGGCAGCCCGGTGTTCTCGTTCCCGAGGATGAATACGTCCCCGTCCTCATACCGCGCCTTGTCGTAGCGCAGATCGCCGAACTTGGTGACGAGCCAGGGCTCACGCTCCCCCAGCCAGCCGAGGAAGTGATCGGCGCTCTCGTGGAGGGTGTAATCAAGGTCGCCCCAGTAATCGAGCCCCGCGCGCTTGAGCGTCTTGTCCGAAAGCTCGAAAGTCGTAGGCCGGATGATGTGGAGGTGCGCCTTCATCCCGACGCAGAGGCGGCCGATGTTGCCGGTGTTCTGCGGTATGGCGGGCTGATAAAGCGCGAGGTGGAGCATGGGTTTTCATCCATGAAGGCGAAAATAAAAATCGGCCCCGCCATGCGCCGGGCCGTCTGTTCTGGAGTTTATTGTAGCATCACGGCGTATGGAGGGGGCGGGGGTCTCTTCCGTCTCCTTCTGGAGCGAGTTCGAATTCCCCGAGAGTTTTTGGATAAGGTCGGAGCTTAAAACCGACTGCATGGCAACGTCCATCGTCGGATTTCTTTTTAAAAGCTGGGTTAGCGCCCCCTTGGGCCATGCCAGGTAGCGCGTCGTCCTCGTCACCCGCACGGTCGCCGATGCGTTGCCGCCCTGAAGGTAGGACATCTCGCCGATCCAGGTTCCGTCCCGGAGGGACACCACTTCGGCGTCGTCTTTTACAACGGCGACCTCGCCGTTGTAGATGACGAGAAGCTCGTCGATGGGCTTGTCCTGCTCCGACAAAACGGCGCCGGGCTCCCCTGTTTTCCATGAGCCTACCCGCAAGACCTTCATGAACTCGACCGGAGTGAAGCCGGTGAAAATCGTCTAGTAGAGTTCCTGTTCTTCCTCGCTGAAGGAAACGCCTCGTCTCTCCCGGAGCAAATGGATAATGCGCCAGGAGTTGATTCCCAGGAAAAGGATCTGCCAAAAGAGGACGGGAGTTCGACCCAAATAAATTCCAAAGTACCCGAGGCCCACCAGGCTCGAGCACACCGCCAGAACGCGCAGAAAAAGCATGTCGTAGGTGATATAGGCCAACGCCGTCAGCAGGAAGGCAAAGTGGATCAAGAGGTCTTTGCTGATCACTTCGATGATGTAGTCCATGAAATTGGCCTTTTTTTGAAAACGGAATAATACGGCACACTCCCCCTTTAGCAAAATCCGGGC
>JAPYQX010000029.1:0-9622 GCA_029937135.1 Nitrospinota bacterium | reverse complement strand
GCAAAATCCGGGCTGATTACCCTTCCCTGGCGGCGAGCCCCACCTAGCCGAGCAGGTGTTTGGCGATGAGCTGGCGGAGGATCTCGTTCGTGCCCTCGTATATCTGGGTCACCTTGGCGGCGCGGAAAAATCGCTCGACGGGGTAGGCCTTCATGTAGCCGTTTCCGCCGTGAATCTGGACGGCCTCGCTCGTGGCGCGCTGGGCCATGTCCGAGGCGAAGACCTTCGCCATCGCGGCCTCGGCCGAGAAGGGCCTCCCTGCATCCTTGAGCCGGGCCGCCTGGAGGTAGAGGAGCCTGGCGGCGTCGATCTCCGTTGCCATGTCGGCGACTTTCCACTGAATCGGCTGGTGCCCGGCAATGGGTCTTCCGAAGGATTCGCGCTCCCGGGCATAGGCGACGGAGGCGTCGAGGCAGGCTCTGGCGAAGCCCACGGCCTGGGCCGCCACCCCAATGCGCCCGGCGTCGAGCGTCGTCATCGCGATCTCGAAGCCCTGCCCCTCCTCGCCCAGAAGGGAGTCGGCGTCGAGATTCTCGAACCTCAGGTCGCAGGCAGAGCTTCCGCCGAGACCCAGCTTCTCCTCGGGGCGGCCCACCTCGAACCCGGGGGCGCCCGTATCGGCGATGAAGGCGCTAATCCCCTTATGACCGAGTTCCCGATCCGTCGCGGCGAAAATGATGCAGAGTTCGGCCTCTTTTGAGTTCGAGATGAATCGCTTGGCACCGTTGATCAGCCAACCATCGCCGGAGCGCGTCGCTGTTGTCCGGAGGGCGGCGGCGTCCGAGCCGGCCGAGGGCTCGCTCAACCCGAAACACCCGAGTTTTTCGCCTGAAACCAGGGCCTTGAGGATTTTCTGCTTTTGCGCAGCACTTCCATAATGGTGAAGCGGGGCGCAGGCCAGGGAGTTTTGCACGGCAAAGATCACGCTCAGCGAGGGACAGACCGCCGAAATTTCCTCCATCGCGATCGAAAAAGAAACCTCGTCCATTCCCCCGCCCCCCTCGTTGGCGGGGACGGTCATTCCGAGCAGCCCGAGCTCGGCCAGCCTTCCGACCAGCTCCCGGGGAAACCGGCCGGCATCCGTCTCGGCGGCGCGCGGGGCGGCTTCGTTTTCGCAAAAATCGCGAACCATCCCGCGGATCATGCCCTGCTCTTCGGTTAAAACGTCATCATCCGCCATCGCCAGCCTCGATTTTACGCAAACTCGGACCGCGAGATGAGCCCCCGGAGGATTTCGCTCGTCCCCTCGCCGATGGTGAGCAGCCGCGCGTCCCGCCAGAAGCGGTGCGCGGGATATTCGTCGATATACCCATAACCGCCGTGGATCTGAATGCTCCGGTCGCAGACACGCAGGGCCGCTTCGCTGGAAAAGAGTTTCGCCTTGGCCGCGAGGGGGCCCGCGTCCTTGCCCGAATCGGCGAACCGCGCGGCCCGGTAGACCAGGGCTCGGCCCGCCGCTAGCGCAATCGCGCAGTCGGCAAGTTGCTCTCTGATTCCTGTAAACCGTTCGATGGGCCGCCCAAACGCCTCCCGGCTTCGAGAATGCTCAAGGGCCGCATCGAGTGCCCCCTGCCCGAGACCGAGGGCGATCGCGCCCACGTTGATTCTTCCCTCCGTCAATACAGCCACTACGTGCGAGAAACCCTCCCCCTCCCCGCCGAGGAGGCGGCCGGCAGGAATCTCGCAACACTCGAACACGACCTCGGCGGTGTCCATCGATCGCATGCCCAGTTTCCCGTGAATCGGGCGGCTCTCGCGGCCCGCGTCCGCGGCCTCGACCACGAAAGCGCTGATTCCGCTCTTCCCCTCCCCCGTCCGGGCGATGAGGACCATGACCGAAAACAGGCTGCCCTGCGAAATGAACATTTTCGAGCCGTTGAGAATGTAGGAATCGCCCTTTCGCTCCGCTCTGGAGCGGAGCGCCGCTGCGTCGCTCCCCGAGCCCGGTTCGGTCAGCGCCCAAGCGCCGAGCTCGCCGCCTGTCAGAAGTGGCAGCCATCGAGCCGCCTGCTCCTCGGTCCCCGCCCGCAGGATGTGCTCCGCCGCGAGACTGGCCGAGGCGCCCACCGTCAGGGCGAAACTGCCGTCCACCCGCGCCAGCTCCTCGAGAACAAGCGCCGATTCCGTCAGACCGAGGCCGCCCCCGCCGAAGCGCTCGGGGATGTTCAGGCCGACGAGGCCGTGGCCGGCCGCTTCCCTGTAAATGCCGGCGGGGAATTCGCCGCCGCGATCACGTTCGGCGGCGCCGGGTGAAAGGCGACTATCAGCGAAGGATTTCGATAATTCCTTCAGCGCGGCCTGGGAATCGGTGAGTTCCGGATGGGTGGCGATGGACACGGCGGGTTCCTCGGGTGTTTTCTCCAAATTCCCCGAAACTGCTGTAGTGCCCCACCATGCTAAACCAATTCCGCCTCCGGCTGAAGGCGGCGCGTAACCCGCCCTCAAGGCGTATGGCGGGACCCCTCTTCCCCCATACCGCCCGGTGCGTTGTCTCGGACGGCTCTCCGGCATAAAATCCCCCTTCGCACAAAACACGCTATTTCATTTCCACACAAACCGGGGGGCATACCGCATGGCCATCCAGATAGACGCCGGGGGAATCCGAAAAATATTTCCCGAGGTGGACCGGATTCAGGACAAATTTATCAGGGAAGGCGTTATCGAAATTTGGCTCGAACTCGCCGGAGAGACCGCCTGGGAGCGATTCGAGGATATTCCCAAGAACCTGACGCTCGAAAAACACGAATCCCTGCTTGGCCATATCCAGGGCGTCACGCGAATGGCCCTCGCCCTGGCCGAGGTCGCGGAGAAAATTCACGGAATCACCGTGGACGGCGACCTGCTCATCGCCGCCTGCCTCCTCCACGATATCTCGAAACCCCTCGAAAGCGAGCCCGACCCGGGAGGTCCGCCGAGCGGGGGAAGCGTCCTGCCCGCGAAGAAAACCGAATTCGGATCGAAAATTCAGCACGGTGTCTACGGGGCGCATAAAATCTGGGAGAAAGACCTGCCCAAGGCAATGGAGCTCGCCCACCTCGTCATCACCCACACACGGGCGAGCAACACCCGCGCCACGAGCTATGAGGCTTCCCTGCTTTTCTACGCCGACTGGGCGGACTCCGATGCCGGAATCATCAACGGCGGCGGCCGGCCCTTTGCCGCGAGATGGATCGAGGAAAAATAAGAAAAAGAGTGCCGGCCCTATGCCTTCACGCGGCGGCCGGCCAGCCGCAGAATCGCCGAAGTCAACACCTCGGCCCCGGCCACGATGTCGGGAAACCGCGTGTACTCTTCCGGGGTGTGCGAGAGCCCCTTCACGGAGGGGACGAAAACCATCCCGATCGGGCACAGGGCGGCCATCCGGCAGGCGTCGTGAATCCCCCCGCTCGATAGTGTCAACGAAGCGTGGCCCGTCTCACCGGCCGCCCACTCGAGCGCCCGGCGGATTCCCCGGGAGGCAGGACAAGCCGTGTACTTCACTAGAAGTTGGAGCCGTCCCCTCACCCCGCGTTTTTTTTGAATTCGTCCGAGCGCCTTTTTCATCCGCCCGAGCATCGCCGCCGACGCCTTATCGCTTTTGCTTCTCAGGTCGAACGATATGGTCGCGCCTCCCGGCACAATCGAATACCAGCCCGGCCGGGCGGACATCATCCCGAACGTCAGCGTCATCCTCTGGCTCTCGGGCGCCCGCCGCGCCGCGCCCTCCATTTCCACCATGAATACCGCGGCGGCCATGGCCGCGTCGCGCCGGTAGTCCATGGGCTGTCCGCCCGAGTGGGCCGTCTGGCCCTCGAAATGAATGTCCCCTCTGAGCGCGCCGACGACGGTGTTGATGACACCGATGGGCGCCCCCGCGGCCTCGAGAACGGGTCCCTGCTCGATGTGAAGCTCGATAAACGCCTTCAGCGAATTTCGGGGGAGGCGGCAGCTTTTCACCCGAGAAGGATTCCCCCCCGCCAGCCGGACCGCCTCGTAGACCGACTTGCCGGTCGGGGGGTGAACCGCCGATTTCATCCCGGCGGCTCCCAGTTGCCCGGCCATGACACTGCTCCCGAACGTCACGATCCCGCAGGCGGACTCCTCTCCGACGAAGGCGACGACCTCCAGCGGATGGTCGTGGGCGGCGCCCATCTCGCCGATTCGCCGGACGGCCTCAAGGGCGGCCAGCACCCCGGCGGGGCCGTCGAACCGCCCTCCCGGATTCTGGGAATCGAGATGGGAACCCGCCATCACGGCGGGAAGCCCCTTTACCCGGCCCTCTTTCCTTCCGATGAGATTCCCCACGGCGTCCAGGCGCGTCTTGAGCCCGGCGGCGTCCATCCACCCGTGCACCAGTTTCCGTACCCGGTTGTACTCGGGAGTGAGGGCAATTCGAGCGAGTCCGGTTTTGCCGTAGCGGCCGATTCTCGATTGCGCGTCGAACTCTTTTTTCATACGAACGCGGTTGGCCCGAATCACCTGGTTCCTGCTCATACGCAATTTTTCCAATGGAGAGTTATCCGGTTCAGGGCGGCCCGGCTTAAATCGAACTGGCTTAGAATACTTCATCCTCGGGGTTATGCACCTCGCCCATTCGCTTGAGCGTGGGCAGGGGCAGGCCTTCGTAAAGCCCCTTGAGCTCTTTGTTCGTTTCCGTCATCGCCATCTGGTACAGGCTGTTTCCCTGCACGTCGCACTCGACCAGGAAGGGGCCGAACCGCTTCACACTCAGCACCCACATTGCCTGGGCCATGCCCAACTCCTTGAGCCAGTGCACCGCCTCGACTTTTTTGACGCCCCGGCCGTACTGCGCCCCGATGCCGTAACCTACTGTATTGAGAAAAACCGCGCCGAGGCGCTTGAAGTGACTTTCGTAAAATTCCGGGGACATCCCCCCCTTGCCGATCACCACACGAACGCCATAATCGTCCATCAGCATGGGCAGGTGCTTCTCGAAGCGAAAACTCGCCGTCGCCGTCACGGCGGCCACCTTCCACTCGCCGGGGGAATCTTCCCCAGCGGCGGGCGAGCAGTGAAACGTCACGTTCGTGAGCGCGCGGATGTCCACCGGCGGCTCGGCTTTTTCGTCGAAGAGTTTTTTGTAGACCCCGATCCGGCCCGTGAATACCGTGCCGTCGATGTAGACGACATCGCCGATCTTGAGCTTCGCCAGCGCCTCCGGGGAGACAGGCGTCGTCAAGGTGTGCTCGTCCATCGGCAAATCAGAAGTGTTTTTCTCGTTCATCGCAAACCCCTTGCCGTCATGCACTTCGGACAAAAATAATCAGCTCACCGTATCGCGGCGGTAATAATCGGTGAACCACTCCGGGTTCTCGCGGTATTCCACACGCCCGTCCGCGTGAATCCGCGCGGTGGCGCGCCGGAGCGCGAAGCACTGATGATGGATGGAGACGGGCATCCCGCCCGTATGCGTATAGGCAACCTCGATATGTGCGTCCATCACGGCGCCCTGGCCCTTGAAGCCCATCGCGCTCAGGGTCGTCCGCTGGCCGAGTTCGACGAGTTCCTCCTCGAGCGCGGCGATCTCGGGATCCGGATTCCGGTCGCCCACGACGCGGAGGCAGGCCGCCTCCTTCGCCAGCCGGACACAGGTGTCCTTCGTCCCGCCGATCCCGATGCCGACGATGGCAGGCTGACAGGAGAGGCCGCGCTTGAAGAACTCGCTGATGACATCGAGGTAGAACCGGCGGATTCCGTCGATCCCGTCGCCGGGAAAGAGCATCCGGTAGTCACCGCCAAAGAGCCCGCCCTTATGAAAAGCCGTGAGTTCCATCCACTCGGCGTCAGGCTCCCAGGAGTAATCGACGTTCGGGGCGTGGATGCCGACGTTGTTGTTGTGGTCCTTCCGCGAGAGGGGATGCACGCGATTGGGCCGCAGCGGAATCTCCGCCGTCGACTGCGCCGTCGCCTCGCGGAGACTGCGCTCGAGGGCGACAAAGCCGCCTTCTAACCGCGCCTCGTTTCCGATTTTGGCGTAAAAGCGCGGAAGCCCCGTGTCGGCGCACATCGGCACGTTGTCCTCGTCGGCCACCTCGTAGTTATTCACGATCTGGAGGAGGACGAATTTCGAGAGTTTCTCCGTCTCCCGCTCGGCCATGGCGTGGATGTTTTCCCGTACGTCGTTCGGAATATGAATCGCGGCGCGGCGGTTGAGCTCAAGGGCAACCTCGCGAATGAGATCGGCGCCGATGGAGGTGTCGGTTGCGGTGGGCATCGGTAGATCCTCCTCGAATCTCTCCGGTTGGAGAGAGCAATATTTTTAACCTCCGGGGGCGAGGCCCCCGATGATGGACGCGACAAAAGATTTCGCCCCGCTCGCCGCCGCCCGGCGCTTGAGGGCCTGAATAGCGGTGGCCGGGCTGATTCCCTTGGGACACGCCTCGGTGCAGTTGAACTGGCTGTGGCACCGCCAGATTCCGTGCTCATCGGCCACCTCGGCCAGGCGTTCCCCGCCCGCCGCGTCCCGGCTGTCGCAGACGAGGGTGTAGGCGCGGTTCAGGGCGGCGGGCCCCAGAAAGTCCGGATCGTGGGCCGCCATGCCGCACGCAGAATAGCAGATTCCGCAGGTGATGCACTCGATATGGGGATCAATCCTGACCCGCTGTCTACTATCGGGAGAGAGTTCCACCGGAGCGGAGGCAGCGGCCTCGGTGGGCTCGGCCCAGGCGCGGGCGCGGCTCATCTTGTCTAAGAAGGGTGTCATGTCCACGGCCAGATCGCGGAGGACGGGGAAATTTACAAGCGGTTCAAGAGTGACGCTCTCGCCCAGTCCCTCGATCAGCGTCCGGCAGGCCCAGCGGGGCCGCCCGTTCACCCGGAGGGCGCAGGTTCCGCACATCCCCACCCGGCAGGAATAGCGAAAACCGAGGGAGGGGTCCAGTTCGCTCTGGATGGCGGTCAACGCGTCGAGGACGGTCATCCTCGGGCGAGGTGCGATGGCGTAGGTCTGGTGGCGCTCTTCGGGATCGTCCGCCGCGCCACCGCGCCTGACGCGGATAATAACGCCGCCAGCCACCATCAGAAAAACCCCCAGTAGGCCTTGCGAAGATAGCCTAGCCAGAAAAACACGGCGACACCGAACGCCGTCAGCACCCAGAGCAGTTTGCGTTGATGCCGCGCGGGAAAGCCGAAATCGGTGAGTATCACCTTGAGGCCGTGCATTCCGTGCAGGATCACCAGCGCGAGCACAACCGCCCGCAGCCAGGCGATGTAGGGGTTCACCACATGAAACGGAAAGAGGACCAGAAGAACGACCGCCGAGAGGCGCTGGATCACCCAGGCCCACATGCCCGGATACATGGCCCGCCAGGCCGAAATATCCCAAAACGATGGCCGGGCCGGAGGACTGGACGCCGAAGGACCGGACTGAAAAGCCATCATATCTCCTTTCTCATGCCTGATTTCTCAATCATCAATCCACGAAATTGACGGGCTCGGCGGCGGAGGCGATCTCCCCGCCCGGCTTGACCCGGGTGAAGCGGACCGGGCGGCGTTCGATGACTGCCTCCCCGCTCCGCTTCGAAATGAACACATTATAGAGAGCGTCCTCTTTTGACTCGGGAATGTCGTCCCGGTAGTGACTGCCCCGGCTCTCGTCTCGCTCGATGGCGCTCCGGGCGATCAACTCCGCCACGGTGATCTGGTTGCGAACATCGAGGACATTCTGCCAGGCGATGTTGTAGGCCCGGCCTCCACCGGCGCGAACGCGGGCCGCCCGCTCCCCGAGGGAGGCGATCTCCCCCAAGCCCGCGGCCAGGTCGGCCCCGTTGCGCCGAAGGCCGATCTTCTCCCACATCAGCTCCTTGAGCGAGGCGCGGACGGAATAGGGGGAGTCCTCCTCGCCGGGCGCGTCCACGCCGGGCGTGTCCACGTCGAGCGCGCCCAACGCCTCCGCGACCGACGCTTCGGCGGTGCCACTATCGAAACCCTCGAGCGGGGCGCCGCCGGCCCCGGCCGCCATCTCCCGTCCAGCCACTTCCCCGAATACGGTGGAGTTCGCCACCCCGTTCCCGCCGAGACGATTCGCCCCGTGGGTGCCGCCGGCATCCTCGCCCGCCGCGAAAAGACCGGGAAGACTCGTCCGGCAGCCGGTGTCTATCTTCGCGCCACCCATCATGTAGTGCGCCGTCGGGGTGACCTCGACAGGCGCACCAGCAAGGTCGAAACCCAGGTCGGCGCAGCGATCCACCATTCCCTTGAAGTTTTTCCGGACGAAATCCGCGCCCAGATGGCTCACGTCGATGAAAACGCCGCCGTTCCCGGTGCCTCGTCCCTCCCTAATCTCGGTGTAGCCCGCGCGGGCCACCAGGTCGCGCGTCGAGCGCTCCATCCGCTCGGGGTCGTAGCGCTCCATGTAGCGCTCGCCCCGGCCGTTGAGCAGATGGCCTCCAACCCCGCGCAACCCTTCCTCGAGCAGGGTTCCGGTGATCTGAAGTCCCTCCCCGGTGAGAATCCCCGTCGGGTGGAACTGGACCATCTCCATGTCGCAAAAGTCCACGCCCGCCTCCCAGGCCATCGCCATCCCGTCGGTGGCAAGCTCCTGCGCACAGGCCGAGTATTTATAAAAAGTGGGGCCGCCGCCGGTGGCGAGCAGCGTGCACTTCGCGTTCACGGCGGTGAAGTCACCGCTCCTGATATCGAGGAGCATCGCCCCGGCGATCCGGCCGTCCGCACCCGGAACGGGCAGGAGGGTGATCGCGCGGCGCTCCTCAAGAACTGGAATCCCCCGGCGGACAATCTGCTCGGAGACGCGGTTCGTGAGTTCGATGCCGGTGAGATCGCCTTTGTGGACGGTGCGGTCGAAGCTCTGGCCGGCAAAGGCTTTCTGGTGAATCTTGCCGTCAGAGCTCCGGTCGAAGAAAGCGCCGCAGACGGTCTCGAGCCTGCGGATGCAGCCCGGAGCGCGGCTGACGAGTTCCCAGGCGAGGTCCTGGTCGTTGAGCCAGGCGCCCGCCCGCACCGTGTCCATGAAGTGGTTTTCGACCGAATCGCCCGCGGAGAGGGCGACGTTGTAGCCGCCCTGGACCATGCGGGTGCATCCGCTTTTTCCGAACAGGCCCTTGACGGCGATGAGGATATCGAGGGCGGGGTCAGCCTCGTAGGCCGCCAGCGCCGCGAGCAGCCCGGCGCCCCCCGAGCCCAGGATGAGCACATCGCATTTTCGGACCTGAAAAGCGGGGCCGCTCAAACCGGGCTCCAGTTCATGAAATCGAGATTATGAGATTATTTCCATCGCGCTCGAACAGCCTATCCGCTCCCCGCATCCATGAAACAGGCCCGGGACCGAAGAAGCTCAATACTCAAGATTCAAGACTCAAGACTCGAAAACCGAGTATGAACGAACCCGCCCACGCCGTGTCAACCGTTCCTGCGAAGCGTCTCCCACGGCCGGATCGCCGCAACCGGATCGATTCATCCGCTTGAAGGCGTTAGAATACCCAAAAGACTCATCGACTGGACCATTTTCCCCGGCAGCGGGAACTAAAGGCGGGACCATGAATTTACCCGAGAACAGGAAATGAGCCAAACGGTTCATACTGTCCGTGTGGGCATTTTCGGCCGCCTGCCCCCTCTTCTTCTTTTGGTCCTCTTCGTCTGCCTGTTTCTTCCCCCGCCCTCCGGC
>JAPYQX010000028.1 GCA_029937135.1 Nitrospinota bacterium | reverse complement strand
ACCGGTGGGGGCTTGGTTATGAAGTTTTCTCCGAGATTAACCCACGCATCATTATGCTATCGATCACGGGTTTCGGCCAGACCGGGCCCTACAAAGACCGGCCGGGCTTCGGTTCGCTCGCTGAGGCCTATGCGGGTTTCTCTCACATAAACGGCGAGGCCGACGGCCCGCCCATGAGCCCCTCGTGGGGGCTGGGCGATTCATCGACCGGAATCGGCGCTGCGTTTCTCGTGATGGCTGCACTTTACGGGCGCGAGCGCCGCGGCGACCAGGGCCAGCACATCGACATGGCCATCTACGAGCAACTCTTCACCATGTTGGGACCCCAGGTCATCAACTACGACCAGCTCGGACTCGTCCAGGGGCGCTCCGGCTCGCGGCTCTCATTTGCCGTCCCCCGAAACAATTTCAAAACCAGTGATGGGAAATGGATTCTCATCGCGGGCTCGAACCAGTCCATCTTCGAGAACATCTGCCGGGGGCTCGGGCGCAGGGATCTGATCGAAGACTCCCGTTTTCTCGACAATCGTGCCCGGATGGAAAACCCGGGCGCGCTGGAAGACGAGCTTCAGAAAACGGTCGGCGAAATGACGCTCGACGAAGTGATGGACCGCCTCGTCGAGTACGGCGGCGCGGCCACACCTATTAACGACGTGAAAATGGTGATGGAAGACCCGCAAATTATAGCGCGCGAGAGTGTCGCCACGGTCAACGACGAGGAGTTCGGCGGCCCCGTCCGCATGCAGAACGTTGTCGGCAAGTTCTCCAGGACCCCCGGCTCCGTCCGCCACGCCGGCCCCCGCCTCGGCCAGCACAACCGGGAGATTTTGATCGAACGGCTGGGATTTAGCGAAAAAGAAGTTAAGGCGGAAGGGCTGCCAATATGATCAATATTGGACTCGAAGAACGCCGGGACATTCCACAAATATACCGAGTGAACACGCACCGGATTCAAATGCACTGACGCTGTGATGGCGGCTGAATCAGATGGAAAGATTTACTGTCACATCGTGTTCAGCCCGGTGACGAACACAACTTCAAACCCGCTCGGCGAGACCATCCACGTCCTGGCTGGTTCGTTCGTCTTCTCCCGCGAGGAGCCGCGCGGGAACGGGAGACTTCTCAAAGCTCTTGCCCGCCCGGTGCACGGCGCTGAATAGCGGGGTGTCGAGCGCGTCCGCGAGTTTTTCGGTGAGTGCGTGGAGGGCATCGAGATCGACGCCGGTCTCGACCTCCATCAGCCAAAGCATGTGCACGAGATCTTCGGTCGAGATGTTCCCGCTCGCGCCAGGCGCGAAGGGACAACCGCCGAGGCCGCCGAGCGAGGCGTCAAGTGTCGCCGCACCCGCCTGCATCGAGGCGAGGGCGTTGGCAAGGCCCATCCCCCGCGTGTTGTGGATGTGGACGGTTAGATCCGTCGCCGGCCAGCGGCGGCGAATCTCGGCAACCATCCGTCCCATTCGCGCTGGATCGCCCATGCCCATCGAGTCGCACAGGAAGATTTCGTCCACACCGAGAGAGGCGTATTTTTCGGCGAGTTCATAGACGCTCTCCTCAGGAACGCGCCCGGTATAGGGACAGCCCGTGGCGAGGCTGATCGCACCGCAGAAGGGAATCCCCTCCCCGCGGACGAGCGCCGAGATCTCTTTCATCTCCTCCAGGCTTTGCTTGACCGAACGGTTGACGTTGGCACGGTTGTGAACGTCAGTGAGGGAGATAACCTGCTGCACGCCGTCGCATCCGGCCTCGACGGCGCGCTTCGCCCCGCGAAGGTTGGCCACCAGTGCTTCGTAGCGGACGCCGGGCTTTCTCTTTATACGCAGCATCACTTCGTCGGCGTCCGCCGTGTTGGGGACAGCCTTCGGGTTCATAAAGCTGGCCGCCTCAATGCGCCGGATTCCGGCGCTGGCCATTCCTTCGATCAGGTCGATTTTGAGATCGGTTGGGAGAATATGCTTCAGGTTCTGGATTCCATCGCGCATGGCAACGTCCCGGACGGTGACTTTCTCCGGCATTTTCAGCGTAATCATCACTCCATCTCCTGTACTGTGCAATAAATGGATCTCCTGCAATTTAATTTGTTTAAAGTTTGATAATAACCCCTGTGCTCCGCAATAATTGGATCCCACACGAAATCAAGGCTTTTTGAGTCTGATGAATCGCACGTTCAGTCAGAAATTTAAGATTCGATTGTGGGTAACGCCATGGCTCGTTCCCACCAAGCCGACCTCCTAACCTATCCAATCTACAGGGGATCCACTTATTGCGGAGCACAGGGCTTATTTTCCCAAAATCTCACGGATTTACCCATTATTTAAGGGTTCTAGAATTTTCCCCCAAAAATCGGAACAGGGAATAACAGAGAAATCAGTTTCGATCTGCTCCCAATTATTCATGCTTAGTAATTCGCCATGCACATCTAATTGACCCTCTTCTCATAGCCTGCCCATTCTCGCTCACGAAGCTTGAACTTTTGGATCTTTCCGGTTGAAGTTTTTGGAAGCGGTCCGAATTCGACATATTTCGGCGCCTTGAAGCGTGCGAGACGAGATTTGACGTGTTCGATCACTTCCTCCTCGGTGGTTTCCATCCCTTCTTTTTTGACAGCGAAGGCCTTGGGAACTTCTCCCCATTTTTCATCCGGCACAGCCACGACGGCCACCTCCAGAATGGCCGGATGGGAAACAATCGCCTTTTCCACCTCGATGGTCGAAATGTTCTCACCGCCCGAAATGATGACATCCTTAGCTCTGTCCTGAAGGTCGATGTAACCGTCCTCATGCGCAATAGCGATATCTCCACTGTGGAACCATCCGCCATTAAACACCTCTTGGGTGGCTTCGGGATTGTTGTAGTAGCCTGCCATTACGTTGTTTCCACGCATCATGACTTCACCCTGGGTCTGCCCGTCCCAGGGGAGCCTCTTCATCTCCTTGTCCATCACTTCGCACTCACCCGTCATCACATAGGGCACACCCTGACGCGCTTTCAGCCGGGCTCGTTCATCGGCGGGGAGATCATCCCATTCAGGATGCCAGGCACAGACGGTGTGCGGACCGTATGTTTCAGTCAGACCGTAGGCATGGATGATTCGCGCTCCAAGTTTGCCTTCCATCTCATTGATGATGGTGGGGGAAGGGGGCGCTCCTGCAGTCATGATGGTGACAGGCTGCGGAAATGGTCCTTCCTGGGCCTCCGAATCGTTCGAGAGGGCGATGAGCACCGTGGGTGCCGCACAAAAATGAGAAATTTTTTCCTCTCGAACAATGCGAAAGACTTCGGAGGGTTCAATCGACCGCAGACAGACATGACGTCCCCCTACAGCTGTGACCCCCCAAGTGTAGCACCAACCGTTGCAGTGAAACATGGGCAAGGTCCAGAGGTAGTTCATGTAGACGGAACCGCCCATCTCGATCATTTCGCCAAGCGCATTGAGATAGCCGCCTCGATGGGTGTACATCACTCCCTTCGGCCGTCCGGTGGTACCGCTCGTGTAGTTGATTGAGAGGGGAGTCATCTCGTCATCGATTTTCCAAGGGAGGTTTTCGTGATCGGCTTGTGCGATGAACGCCTCATACTCCGGCCCGTCGAAAATAGCATCAGAAGGCCCAAATCCCGCGACCTCATCCACCACATTTATAAAAGTCCGGACACCCGGGAACTTTCCCTCCTGTCCAGCAAGGGGCTTGGCCAACTCGCAGTCAGCAACCAGGATATCCGCTCCCGAATGGCTGCAAATGTAAGCAATTTCGTCGGGTGCCAGTCGGACATTGATCGCCACCAGAATCGCTCCCAGCAACGGCAGAGCAAAATGTGCCTCGAGCATGGCGGGGATGTTCGGGACGAGATAAGCGACCCGGTCCCCTTTTTTGACACCTACGGCTTTAAGAGCAGCGGCACAGCGTTGAATTCGGTCGGAGAATTCTCCGTAGGTGTAGCGGCGAGAACCATAAACGACTGCTTCTTTTTCCTTGTAGACCCAGCGGTTTCTCTCCATGAAGTTCAGTGGAGAGAGAGAGGCATAATTGGCGGACAACTCAGACATGGATTGATCTCCTGTCTATGGCGAATTCCTAATAATGTAACAAATTGGTCTATAATTGAGAATTAGCCACACTCAGGCAAGATTTTAGATTCGTTCGAAAAAATTGACACGACGACCTGGGAGGGATTGCGCGCTATGGCGGACAAGAAGCTAAAATATTGGGGTTGGAGCTACGAGGACACTGGTCTCGATGAAGACCAGACGAAGGCCCTCCTAGAAACCTTTTCCGACGGATTTGACATTAACCCAACCAATGACGGTTCGTTCCCGGCACTCGATGCGATCGATCTGCCGGCGCCGCGACTGGAGGCACCGGCGAAGCTCTCCGGCGTGTGCACTAGCGACATTCATGATCGTGTGTTGCATGCATTCGGCCAGTCTCAGCCGGACTCGATCCGCATCTTCGGGGGTGACTTTGCACACGCGCCGGATATCATAGCCTACCCGGAGAGTTCCGAGGACATCGCGGAGATATACGATTGGGCTGGCAACAAGGGCGCTGCGGTGATCCCCTGGGGTGGGGGTTCGTCCGTGGTCGGCGGGGTCACCAGCGACGTTGGCTCCGGCTATAACGGTGTAATTTCCGTCGACATGGGGCGCATGAACAAGGTGCTTGAGGTCGACGTGGTGTCCCGCGCCGCGCGGATTCAGGGCGGTGCCAGGGGGCCCGAGCTGGAGGCCCAGCTCAAGCCCCACGGATTGACACTGCGCCATTTCCCCCAGTCCTTCGAACACTCGACCTTCGGCGGCTGGGTCGCAACCCGCTCGGGTGGCCATTTCGCCACCCTCTACACCCATATCGACGATTTGGTGGAGAGCACCACGACCGTGACCCCGGTCGGAGATATTGTCTCCCGGCGTCTGCCGGGATCCGGCGCGGGTCCGAGCGCCGACCGCTTTATGATCGGTTCGGAGGGCGCTCTCGGAATCATTACAGAGGGCTGGGCCCGGTTGCAGGGCCGGCCGACCTTCAAGGCGACTGCCGGGTTCCGGTTCGCCGATTTCTTCGACGCCGCGCGCGCTGTGCGCGCGGTCTCACAGGCTGGGCTTTTCCCGGCCAATCTGCGCATCGTCGACGGGGTCGAGTTGCAGGTGAACGGAGCAGGAGACGGGTCTTTCACGTTGATGGTGGTGTCGTTCGAATCCGCAGATCATCCGGTGGACGCCTGGATGGCCCGGGCCGAGGAGTGTTGCCTGGACCATGGCGGCACGGTCGATGTGGAATGGCGCAACAATCCCGAAGCCAATTTGCAGGGCGCGGTGGGTGCGTGGCGGACAGCCTTTATCCGTATGCCCTACAACCGGGAACAGTTGACCCCGCGGGGAATCATCTCCGACACCTTCGAGACCGCGATCACCTGGGACAGGTTCGAGGAATTCTACAACGCGATTAAGGATGCGACTGCGACAGCCCTGCGCGAGATGACGGGAAAAGAGGGTGCAGTATCGTGTCGTTTCAGTCACGCGTATCCGGACGGACCGGCGCCCTATTTTGCTTTCCATGGACAGGCCAGACCGGATGCCATGCTGGAGCAGTGGCAGGCGATCAAGAGTGTGGCTTCGGATGCAATTATCGCCAACGGCGGCACCATCACCCATCACCACGCCGTCGGGCGCGACCATCAGAAATGGTACGAACAACAGCGCCCTGACCTGTTCGGCGACGTGTTAGCCGATGCCAAGAAGCGGCTCGACCCAGCGAACATCCTCAACCCGGGCGTGATTGTAAGGTAGGCTTTCATGGAATATCGCATTAGTAGCTCGTCAGGCCCATACCCCCGAAAAGGCCATTACAAGGCTGTGCTCCGCAATAATTGAATCCTGTGCATGGCGAATTAGTAATTCCACCTGAAATCAAGCTTTTCCTCGCCTTGCTCTTGGACGCAAGCTCATCTAACCTCGCCCGCCATGAAGAGTCTATTCCTGGTATTCGCCCACATCCTGGCTACGATTGCTAAACTGATGAGACCTGGCGGCGTAAGGGCACTCGCCGCAGAGAATCTTCTCCTGAAACAGCAGCTTCTTATTATCGGACGCTCCCGCAAACGCTATCCTAATCTCAGACCTCTTGACCGTCTCTATTTGGGATTCTTGGCAACTCTTCTTGGTCCACGGCGCACCTCACGGTCGGCCATTACCATCAGGCCGTCGACGATCCTGGGATTTCATCGTGCACTCAGGAAGTTGAAATACCGCCTGCTCTATTCATCCAATAGAACAGGAACTCCCGGACCCAAAGGGCCAGCAAAAGACCTCATCCACCTTATCCTGGAGATCAAGCGCCGGAATCCGAGGTTTGGGTGTCCTCGAATTGCACTGGAGATTGCCAGAACATTTCGAATCGATATCGACAAAGACGTCGTGAGGCGGATTCTCGCAAAACACTATCGCCAGGACCCAGGTGATGGCCTCTCATGGCTCACATTTATTGGCACATGAAGGATAGTCTCTGGAGTGTTGATCTCTTCCGGTGCGAATCAATTTTCTTGAAGTCCCACTGGGTTCTTCTCGTCATGGATCAGTTTACAAGGAGAATCGTCGGATTTGGCGTTCATGCCGGCGATGTCAATGGTCCTTCTCTTTGCCGGATGTTCAATCAGGTGACCATCGGGAAGGGCACCCCCCGCTATCTCAGCTCGGATCATGACCCCTTGTTCCGCTACAACCGGTGGAGGGCCAATCTGCGAATTCGAGAGATCGAGAAAATCAAAACCGTTCCCCATGTGCCGATTTCCCATCCCTTTACCGAGCGACTTGTCGGCACCATCCGAAGGGAATTTCTGGACCAGACTCTTTTCTGGAACCAATGCGATCTAGAAGAAAAGCTGGAGGAGTTTCAGGATTACTACAACGCCCACCGGGTCCACCAGGCACTAAACCTGAAAACACCTGCTGAAGCCGCCGGGAAAGAATTGCCTACCCATGCGAATTTAGAAAATTATACGTGGAATTCACATTACAGGGGACTGTTCCTGACACCTGTTGCCGCTTGATTAGGAATTCGCCACCCACAGGTCCATTCCTGTGCGTAATGACGAGTTTATTCTCCAACTCCATGAGAGGCAGAAGCGCACGCCCGGTGGCATGTGCGATCGCCACCTGCTCCTCTGCCGTACCTTTAATCTCGGCTGGATGAATCACATTACCGCCTATCGCGACCAAAAATCGATGGGGCAGATCCGGAGGGTCCATGTTCTTTCCATTCTCAGAAACAAGAACCATTTATCGCGCGCCTTCGAAACCACTATCTTCAACACTTCCTTCGGAGGTTCTCTTGAACCGCGATGTGCCCGAAAATTGACCTCACACTTTCATCTGAAAAACGACGGTGTAAAAATGTTTCCCAGTTACAGCCCCCCTTCAAGAATCCAGCTGTGGTTTTTCCGGCGAGACCTCCCGGCTATGCGGACATCTTTTCGGTCAGGGCCTCGAAAGCTTCCTGGAACGGAGTTTCGGGCGCCCGGAGAATGCCCGCCCCTATCTGCCCGATACCCGCATCCCGGTGGGCGATTCCGGTATTGATATTGGGATATATTCCCGTTTCGATCACTTTCCGGATGTCGATTCCCATAGGAACTCCCTTAAAATCAAATATCGGAAGGGTATAGTCCCGGCTCCTCGTCCAGGTGATTCCGTACATTTCGTTGGTCGCCTGAATGGCCTCGGCCGTGGACCCTCCGACAAACTGGACGATTGCGGGCGCGCCCCCCATCGCAAATCCGCCGAGGCCGAGGGTCTCCATGATCGCCGAATCGCCAATGTCCAGGTTGGCATCCTCCTGGCCATAGCCGGGGAAAAAGAGCCCGGCCGGATGCTTCGCCGGCGCGGTGAACCACCGATCCCCCAGACCGCTGACCCGAATGCCAAACTCGGTCCCATTGCGCGCCATGGTGGAGACCAGCGAACAACCTTCCACGTTGGCCATGGCATCCAAGCTCGCCTTGGCGGCCGGCATCCCCAAATTCAGGAAAAAATGATCGTTCCCGGCGATAAAATTAGCTACGCGGGATATCACCTTCGTATCGCTCACCGAATCCGCCAAGTAAGGCATGATCATCCGAATCAGCGTTGCCGTCGCCGCCAGGTTCCGGTTGTGAACCTCATCACCCATGTGCAGGGCCCGCGCGATTATGTTTTTGATATCGAGGCCCCCTTCCATCGCCTTCACCGTCTTCCGCATGGCCGGGGCCAGTTCATCCGCCATCCACCGGAGGCGTTCCAGGACGTCCGGCGAATATGCGCCGTACCGGAGAACCTTGCCCAAACCCTCGTTCAGGTTGGAATAGCTCCTGTTGCCGCCTCCCAGTCCGGACGGCGCCCGATTTTCGATGATGTTGACCGGCATCGAGGGCGATATCACGCCCGCCATGGGCCCCACCGCCGAATGGTGATGACAGGGCTCGAAGGTAATCTCTCCGCCCGCGCCGAGCTTTTGCGCCTCGCTTTCGTCTTTTGCCCAGCCCTCCAGGAGCATGGCTCCGATCATCGCGCCCCGCATGGGGCCCGACATATCCTCCCAGATGATGGGAGGTCCGGCGTGGAGGAGCATCCTCTCCCCCATTTCGGGTATCACGTCGGCGGCAACTCCCACATTCACCCATACGGGTCTCGCGGCTTGAAGACGCTCCATTGCGATATCGTTGGCCGCATCGCAAGAGGCCAACTGGTCGAGTCGTTCAATCATACCCGGATATCCTCCCGCAACAGGACGCCAATTCACCTGGACGACAGGGGCATTCTGGGAAACAAGGATGTCCTAAAACTACTCTACCCCGATATTCGCGACACGAACGCCCTCAAGTAGCTTTTTCTCATTCACTCAACAAACTCTTTGAGCGCGGCCGCGGCGGAAAGGCATGCCTCTACATGCGCATCCGCGACCAAAGCTTCGGCCTCCGCCAGTCTATCGCGCTGGGTTTTCAGATCCTGCGGATCGCCTCCGGTCCCCGTCACGGAACCGACAAACAAAACGTCTGGACTCGAAACCAGCGCCCTCTCAAACGCTCTTGCCTCCACCCCCGCCGGATTTTCATGCGAACCCAATTCCAGAACCACATCAAAGAGCACCACCGCCTTTTTGGAATCCTCAGCTTCTTGAATGAGCCTGGCGTTTCTCGGTTCGGGATCGATCATGGGATGGGGTTTTCACCGGGTGAAAATCTCATCGCCCAAATCCACTGCCGAATGGCCTCCCGACTTCACGAGATCTGCCATCATCTCATTGATTTTATTGATTAGAGCATTTGAACGGATAACCGGAACCGTCCTTCCAATAACCACCTGTACTTCGGCGCACAGCGTCCCGCCCGTGTAGACGCCCCGCAGGAATCGCCGGCCCTTCGTGTGCCGCCGGCCCCATTCGGAAATATTTTGTGACGTTTCCGGGTCGATTTCAAACACCGCTACGACACCCGGCCCGTCAGTCAGTGAAACCGAAAGCCTCCCGCGGCGGCCAGCGAATCCGCCACATGAAGATGGGTATTTTCGCCGGTCAGCCGGCGTATATCCTGGACCCCGACAAAGTGTATAACTGCCGGCTTTCCGCGCCGGGCGGCGGCTTCGAGCATTCTCTCCATCGCCACGGACCCGAGGGTTTTCCCAGTATCAACAGAACCTCCGTGCCCGAATCTTCCGCGAGCATCTCGATGGACTGAATCATGGCAAGGCCGCCCACGGCGTCGGAAACATCCCGCCCTCCGGTGCCCAGGGCGCAGGAAATTCCGCTACCCGCCGCATCGATAGCGGCCATGACCTCCTGAATGCCCGTCCCGGCCGCGCCTACGATTCCGATCTTTCCCGGCCGCATAACATTGCAAAACCAGAATCCAACGCCTCCGATATGAGCCGTTCCGCAGTCGGGATCCATGACCAGCAGGCCCTTCTTCCGGCCCATTCGCTTGAGCGCCACTTCGTCCTCGACGGAGACGTTATCGCTAAAGATCAGGCAATGAAGACCTTTTCGGAACGCACGCTCCGCCTCACGACGCTCGTTCGGTCCTGGAATCGAAAAATTGAGCGAGATTGATCTGAGGATCTTTTCCCAATGCGGCGTCCAGGGTCGGTACGGGGAAATTCGTGTATACCCCCGCTCCTCCGCGGGATCGAGGCGTACTCAGGTCCGCTTCCATGGAAACCAGCTAATCTTCCGCCACCCGTGCACCGTCCGCCTCGACAGCTAGGACAAGATCGTTCGGCCCCGCATGTTCCACCTGGCCGGCAAGCAGGCCTCCCCGCGCAAACTGTTCGCGGTTCATCGGAGTACCCAAAACAGCCACCGCCTGCCGGATACCCGGTTTCTCCCAGGCGGCGGCGCTGACGCTCATCAGCTTCACCGAGTCGTGGTACACCCCGGACAAAACGCGAACAGCCACCGCCATCTCACTCTCTCCACTTCATCCGAAACCTAATTCTCTATCATCGCCACCGCGCGAATGGGAGAACCCGAAATGCCGCGGAACTTGATGGGGAGCACCGAAATTTTAAAACCATGAGGCTTGGGAATCAGGTGCAAATTCACCAAATTTTCGATATGGCAGTATTCCTTTTCGAGCATGACCCGGTGGGCTTCCCAGTATCGCCGGGTTTCGTGCATTTTCCATATCGGAACGTCCCACCCGCTCCCGTCGATTCCCATCACGTTGATCCCGTTGTCGATCAAATAGTGGGTCGCCTCGGCGCTCATGCCCGGCTGGTTCTTCGTGTAATCCGGGTTCGTCTGCCAGTCCAGACTTGCATCGGTGCGGATCAACACGATGTCCAAGGGCTTGAGGGTATAGTCGATTTTCTTCAAGGCCGCTTCAATATCCGCCGCCATGATCTCGTAGCCGTGTTCCTTGTCGGTGAAATCCAGAACGACCCCGTCCGAAATGCACCATTCGATCGGAATCCGTTCGGTCGTAAAGCCGTCGGGATTGTTGTGCCAGGGGGAGTCGATGTGCGTCCCGGTATGGTCACTCATGAAGATAACGCAATGATTCGTCACGATGTCGGCGCCGTAGTTGATGGCGCCGGTCCGCCGGGCCACGGTATCCCAGTCCTCATCGACGGTGAGGGATGGGCCTGGAAGATCGGGGTAAATCGGCATATCCCGGTATATTTCCATACTCAAATCGATCAATTCCATTTTAGAAGTCTCCTTTTGACTAAAACGATCTCAGGAACAATCGCCCGATTATCCAGCCAGATCAACCGGTGGGCCGCACCGAAGAATAATTCACCCCGCGATCAAAGAAGGCGGGAGGGCCTCGGCGGGTCCGAATCGAATCGCGAAGCGACGCGGTCGCTTTCTCATCGACTTCGAGAGATTCTTCATCCCGGAACACGACCCCGTAGTCGCGGCCCGCGCCTTCGACGCTTACCTTACCCCATAGAACGTCCCGGCTAACCATATCCACCTCGCGCTCGAGCGGATCGCCCCACCCGCCGCCGCCCGTGGTTACCACGCGAATTAAATTCCCCTCGGAAACCGCGACGCGATTGCTGAGGGCGGGAATCTCGCGCTCGCCGGGCTGGCCGGGATTGACTGTGAGCCGGTAGAGCCCGCCCGCGCCGCCGCCATTCGTTCCCCAGGGGGCGAGAAACGAACGATCGGCGTTGCTCAAGGCTTCGCAATCGCAAAGCACCCTGAACTCCTTGAAGTAGCCTAATCCTCCACGCCGCTTTCCCGGTCCGCCTGAATCGCATGCAAGCCCGAGGTGCTCCACCCGGACGGGAAAGCGCCCCTCGCTGAATTCGGCGGGAAGATTCCGGCTATTGGGAACCACGTGGATCACGTCTTCGCCGTCCCCCCAGGGGCGGCCGCCCGAGCCGCCTCCCAGAATTTCCCGGAAAAGGAAAAACTTCCCTTGCCCGTCGTGGCCGTGGATTCCCCAGTAGCGGATGGTTTCCTGATCGGCCGGCATGGCCCCTTTTGTCGCGATGCCCAACACGCCACAGAACAGGCTCAACAGGCGCAGTATGGTGAAGGTCCGCATATTCGTGGGGGCCGGGAACACCGGCGTGATCAGGGTGCCGGGCTCCGGAAACCGAATATCGATCAACCGGCAGATTCCCTCGTTGATGTCGATCTCGAACATTCGCTCGTAGCTGTCGGCAAGGTTCCGGAGAATGGGACCGATCCATTTTTTCAAAAACCGACCCTCGGAATAATTGCCCGGCCAGTTGATCGGCCCCATCGCCTGGGGAGAGGTGCCGCGAAAATCTAGAAGGAGGCGGTCGTCTTTCTTCGTCATCTTCAGTTTAAGGGTGTGGATCTTGTCCGCTTCCACGCCGTCGGATTCGATGTAATCTTCCCATTCGTATTCGCCGTCGGGAATTTTCGAAATGAGTTCCTCGCGAATCGTGTGCTCGCATTTGTCCAGGAATCCCTCGAAACATTGAATTACCGTGTCCCCGCCGAATAGCTCGAAAAGCTCCATCACGCGGGCGGCGCCCACCCGGCAGGCCGCAATTTCGGCGTCGATATCCGCCCGGAGATGTTCGGAGAGGCGACTGTTGCGAAAAATCACGGTGAAGAGGTCTTCGTTCCGGACCCCTTTATCGTAGAGTTTGACCGGAGGGACCAGCAGGCCTTCCTGGAAAATATCCGTCGCGTTCGTCGGAAGGCTGCCCGGAATCATCCCGCCGATATCGTCATGATGCCCGAACACCAGCGCAAACGCGACGATTTTATCTCCGTGGAAAATCGGGATGCACGAACACAGATCGGGCAAGTGGCCGATGCCGCCCTCGGCGAGATACACATCGTTCCAGATAAACACATCCCCCGGATCGATTTCATCGACGTTCCACTTTTTGAAAACGGGGTCCACCACGGCGGAATAGGACCGCCCGGTGAGTTTTCGGCCTTCCCGGTCGAACAGTCCCACTCTGTAATCGTGCATATCCCGAATGAGGGGAGAGCGCGCAGTCCGCTCGACCAAGTCTTCCATCTCGCGCTCCGCCGCATAAAGAGCTCCTTCGACGATTTCTTGAACGACGGGGCCCGGTTCGTTTCCCGGTTGGCCACCTTCGCTTGCGGACTTCGCCTCCATCTTCTCTCTAACCGGCAACGATATTCGCAAATTCCCCCATTCGTCGATTTCGCAACGGCTCCCGGGGAAAATCACCGTCGTGGCTCCGAAATCCTCGACGATGGCAGGCCCTTCGACTCGATCTCCCTTGCCGAACTGGGCGCGGTCGTATACAGGGGTCTCGACAAACCCCGACGAGGCGAAATACACCCTCCGCCCGCCCGTCCGCGCCGTTTCCGCTCCCTTTCCCTCGGCCATCCGCTTCCTCGGCGCTCTTTTCATCTCGCCAATCGCGGTGAGCCTGAGGTTCACCACTTCCACCGGCGTCTGGCTCTCGTAGTTGAAGCCGAATTGGGTTTTGTATTCTTCGTGAAAACGACCGACCGCCAGACGGGCGGCCTCGGCGAACGCACCGGCCGGGGGCATATTCACGCGCATCTCCTGCCCCTCGCCGAAATAGCGCAAATCAACGGACCGGACAAAAACGCGGGAGGCGGGGTCCACTTGTTCCGCCTCTAAATCGGTGCTGCCTTCTTCTTCCATTTTCTGAAATTCGTTTTCAATATCATCCATGGATATCTCGTCCAGCCGGGCGATGAAAGTCCTGACGTAATCGTTTCGAAGGTCCACTTCGACGAGACCCATCGCGCTTCCGCAGCCGGGCTGAGGCGGCACGACGATTTCCCGCACGTCCAGCACTTCGGCGATGTCGGCGGCCATCAACGGACCCGCCCCGCCGAATGCCACCAGGACGAATTCACGGGGGTCCTTGCCCTGGTTTACCGTCATTTTCCGAATGGCGAGGGCCTGGTTCCATGCCGCCACCTCGATGATCCCGCGCGCCGCCTCCTCGGGACCGAGCCCCTGCTTTTCCGCGATAGCGCGAATTCCCGCTTCGGCGCAGGCTTTGTCCAGGGGCAGGTTTCCGCCTGCCAAGGCTTGAGGCAGCCGGCCAAGGAACAGTTGCGCGTCGGTCACGGTGGGCTCTCCGCCACCTTTGCCGTAGCACATGGGACCCGGGTCCGCCCCCGCGCTGCGCGGGCCCACTCGAAGCCGCCCATCGGGATTTACCCGGGCGATGGACCCACCGCCCGTTCCCACGGTAACGATATCGATCATCGGAACCTTAACGGTGAATTCGCCGATTTTCGAGTTGGTGGTGAAGCGCGGATTTCCGTTCTCAACCACGGAAACGTCGGTCGAAGTTCCGCCAGCGTCGAACGTGATGATTTCTGGAAGGCCCGCTTCGCGAGCGAGCGCGGAACACGCCAGCACCCCGGCCGCCGGCCCGGATAAAGCTGTCGTCAGGGGGTGGCCCGCAATTTTGCCCACGCCCATCACACCGCCATTGGACTTCATCACGAGAAACGGCGTTTCCGGGGTGAGTGTTTCGCGAATGCGAATCTCCGCCCGGTCAAAGTATCCTTTGATTACCGGCTTGCAGGCGGCATCCATCAGGGTAGTCAGCGCCCGCTCGTATTCCTGATATTCCGGCAACACCTCGGATGAAAGCGACACATGACACTCGGGGTATTCTTCCGAAAAAAATTCCCGGATCCGGAGTTCATGCGCGGGATTTACATAGGAATGGAGCAAACACACCCCGACCGTCTCGACCCCCATTTTCCGTAACCGTTGGACCGCGCTCCGTGCGGCATATTCATCGAATTCCTTGAGCTCCTTTCCCATATAATCGAAACGCCCGCCGACCTCCATGACCCGCGAAACGGGGACCAGGCGCGGCGGCTTCACCCAAAAAAAGGAATTCCCGTATCCGTCCGGGACGCTCTGCCTTGCGATTTCCAGGAGAAACCGAAAACCCTCGCTCACCACCAGGCCCATATTGTGGTCTTCTCGCTCCAGCAAGGAATTTGTGGCGACAGTCGTTCCGTGAATGAAAGCCGATACGGCCGAAGGCGTCGCGCCTCCTTTTTCGAGAATCACCTGGATTGCTGAAAGAAGGGATTCGGCGGGATCCGAGGGAGTAGAAGGAACCTTATCCGAAAAAACCGCTCCGTCCTCCTCCCGCACGGCCACCACATCGGTAAACGTGCCGCCCGTGTCCACGCCGATTCGAAATTTCGGGTTCGGATTCACGTATTTCTCCATCAGCACATAAACTTCTTCCGGATTTTTTTCAAAATGCAATCACCCATTCTGTCCAGGGCGGTTTTCGCCAGTGTAAATCCAAGAGGTAAAAACACCATACCCGAAGATATCTTTTGAAATCCATGTAACACACCGGACCGGATTTCCGAAATCAGAAAATATTATCGAGGAAATCCGCGTAACATACTGGAAACATAAATACTACATACTCGGGATTTCGAGTTTGAAAATATGTGATGCATATCCATTAAAAAAGCTCTAAGATAAATTCATATCTCGGAAAGCGATGGATCAAAATGAGATTTTTCGCACTTAAGAAACCAAATGCTGGGAGTCCCCTTCCT
>JAPYQX010000376.1 GCA_029937135.1 Nitrospinota bacterium | reverse complement strand
TACCGAAAATCCTCTCTTTCAGCTTGGACCGGTTTGAAGGGGTAAGGTCAGGGGGCGCAATTTGGTGTGCCGGTTTTTGTGCCGGTCTTTTGGACTCTTATTACCCCTTTCAATGAATCTCAATATCCCTCCATATCTCTCAGTTGGTTTTGAGGAAATCGGATAACACCAATAAAAAAAGGGACTCCCGGAGGAATCCCTTTGAAAATCTATGGAGGCGCCACCCAGATTTGAACTGGGGATAAAGGATTTGCAGTCCTCTGCCTTACCACTTGGCTATGGCGCCGTGTCTTGGGTTCAGGCTATACGAAAACGAGGCCCCTCGAAAAGAGCCTGCGCTATATACCATGCAGAGGCCAACCTGCCCAGCCCTCGTCAGCCCATCCCCGCGCCACCATGCCAGTTCCCCCTGGACGGCTGTGAATCGCCCGCCGGTCCGACGCCCCGGAGCGCGATCCGCCCTGCCGCCGCCCCCCTCGAAAAAAATCTATTGACGCCCCGATCCCGATGCCGGATAATTTACGGTACGCAAGAAAGGAGGTGGTCGATTATATGAAAATTGACTGTAGAAGCGAGGTGACTGCCGTCTAGGCAGAAGAAACCGGGAGAGCTGCCGGGTTTCTTCGCCCTGGCGAATCTCAACAGCTCACCGTAACCCCCAGCCCTTCGGGGCTGGGGGTTTTTCGCTTTTGGATCGTGGGCGAAAGGGTGGTAGTTTTTCCGGTGTCTGTTTCTTGATGCTCGATACGGGCGTTCTTTGCCGGGCGTTCTTTGCTCGATACCCGGTGCCGGTTGAACCGAAGGAGCCATTCATCCGATGAATCCAAGCGATGCGCCATTCCTGAAAGCCTGCCGGGGCGAGGCGGTGGACGCCACCCCCGTCTGGCTCATGCGCCAGGCAGGCCGCTACATGAAGGAGTACCGCGAGGTCCGCGAGCGCACCCCGTTCATGGAGCTTTGCGGCGACCCGGACCTCGCCGCCGAGGTGACCGTTACCGCCGTCGAGCGAATAGGGGCCGACGCCGCCATTATATTTTCCGACATTCTTCTCATCCTCGTTCCGATGGGGATGGACCTCACCTACGGGAAGGGGGAGGGCCCGGTCCTGGGCAACCCGGTCCGCGCCGCCTCGGATGTCGATCACCTCAAGGAGGCCCCGCCCGAGGCACTGTCGTTCGTCTATGACGCCATCCGAAAGACCCGCGCCTCCCTCCCGCCGGAGACCCCGCTCATCGGTTTCTGCGGCGCCCCCTTCACCCTGGCTTCCTACGTCATCGAGGGCGGCGGCTCGCGCAACTACGCCGAGACGAAAAAGCTGATGTACGGCGACCCCGGCGCGTGGAACGCCCTGATGAGCGTGATCGCCCGCTCCCTCGTGGGATATGTCCGGAGTCAGATCGATGCGGGCGCGCAGGCGATTCAAATCTTCGACAGCTGGGTGGGCTGCCTGAGCCCGGCCGACTACCGCGAGTATGTTTTTCCGCACATCAAGTTTCTCATCGATGCCATTTCGGGTCCGGTGCCGATCATTCATTTCGGAACGGGTACCGCCACGCTCCTCGATCAGCAAAAAAAGGCGGGCGGCGATGTGATCGGGCTCGACTGGCGGGTGAACCTGGGCGAGACCTGGGACGCTCTGGGGAAGGTGGCTGTTCAGGGGAACCTGGACCCCTGCGTCCTTCTCGCTGATCGGGAGACCATCCGCCGCCGCGCCGAGGATATTCTTAGACAGGCGGCCGGCCGGCCGGGCCATATCTTCAACCTCGGGCATGGGGTGCTCCCGATGACGCCGGTGGACAACGTGAAATATCTTGTGGACCTGGTTCACGAGTGGAGGGCCGGGGCGTGACGGAGCCGCGCTTCGATTCGGTCCTGCTGGTCGGCTTCGGCGGGCCGGTGCGAGGATGTTGCCGCCGCTACGAGGACTGCCCCGGCGAGGCGTTTTGCTTCGTTAAAAACGTCGTGGGCGAGCGGGCGGGTGGCGACGAGCGCATCCGCGAGGTGGCGGGCCACTACAAGCATTTCGGGGGCGTCTCCCCGTTCAGCTTTTTTTCACAGAAACAGGCGGGCGCTCTTGAGATGGCGCTCGAGCAATCGGGGATCATCGCGCCCGTCTATGTGGGCTACCGCTTCTGGACCCCGTTCGTGAAAGAGGCGCTGGCCGAGATGCACCGCCGGGGGCTGCGCCGCACGCTGGGCATCGCCCTCGCCCCCCACCGGGCGAAGGTGAGCTTCGAGGCCTACCGGGGGGAGGTCGAATCGGCCCGCGAGGCGTTGGGCGGCGAGGCGCCCGAGGTGGTGTTCGCCGAGACCCCCTGGTTCGACAAGCCGGGCTACATCGGGGCGACGGCGGACCGCGTGGGCGAGCTTGCCGCTGTGATGGGCGAGGAGCGGTACCGCGCCGCCCGGCTGATATTCTCGGCCCACTCGATACCGGTCTCGATGGCCAGGGTCTCCCCCTACCGGGAGCAATTCGAGGAGACGGCGCGGCTCGCGGCCGGCGCTCTCGGTTTCGAGAATCACCTCACCGGATTCCAGAGCAGCCCGGACGTTCCTCCCGGGAGCTGGCTCGAGCCAGATGTGCTCGACGTGGTGCGCGAGGCGGCGGACGGGGGGGCGAAAGACGTTATCGTGATACCGGTGGGCTTCATCTGCGATCATATCGAGGTTCTCTTCGATCTCGATGCCGAGGCGAGGGAGGCGGCGGAGGAGCGAGGCATGGGCTTTTTCCGCGCGGGCACTGTCGGCTCCCATCCCAAGTTTATTTCGATGCTCAGCGATATCGTGGCGGCTCATAGGACAGGAGAGAT
>JAPYQX010000027.1 GCA_029937135.1 Nitrospinota bacterium | reverse complement strand
GAACGGGTGCCTGGACTCCCACCGACTTCTGGATGGCTTTACTCGCCATCTCTCTTTCTCTGGAGGCGGCCAGACGGGGCCTGAGTATCTGGATTCCGGCAATCGCTGTTTTTGCGCTCCTCTACGCTCATTTCGGCGCGATTTTCCCCGGTCAGATATCCCATCGCGGTTCGACGATTCATCAAATCGTGAACTACACCTTCTACTCTCAGGAGGGCATCTTCGGGGTGATGACGAGTGTGATGGCGACCTATGTCCTGATATTCATCTATCTCGGCGCCTTCATGAATCGTTCGGGAATGGGCAAGTTTTTTATCGATATGCCGATGGCCCTGGCCGGCCGGACGGCGGGCGGTCCCGCGAAGGTGGCGGTTTTGGCCTCGGCTATATTCGGTTCCATATCGGGAAGCAGCATCGCCAACATCGTTTCGACCGGGACGTTTACAATCCCGCTTATGAAAAAGGTGGGGTTTCGGCCTCATGTGGCTGGAGCGGTGGAGAACAGCGCCTCGCTCGGGGGGCAGTTGCTTCCTCCCGTCATGGGTTCCGGGGCTTTCGTCATGGCGGAGATCACCGGGGTGCCCTATGTGAAGATTATGGCCATGGCGGCGTTTCCCGCTCTTCTTTATCTTTTTTCCATCGGAATGATTGTCCATCTCGAGGCGAAGCGTAACGGCATTAGCGGAATAGCCGACGAAGATCTTCAAAAACCAATGGAGGTTTTCAGGGAAAGGTGGTTCCATCTGCTTCCGTTGATGATTCTCTTGGCGTTTTTAATTGCCGGCTTCTCGCCGGATTGGTGCGCCGCCGTGGCCATCGTCTCCATAATTGCAATTAATTGGGTGCGAATGGGGTTGGCCAACTTTGTTCCGGAGAAATTCGCCAGCCCAAAAGAAAAAATGGATTTAAGGGGAATTTTCAATTCCCTCGTCGATGGCACCGAAAACTCCCTGATTGTCGGATCGGCCGCCGCTTCGGTCGGAATCATCGTGGGGATGGTCGCCCTGACCGGCCTCGGCCTGAAGATGAGTTATTTGCTGGTCGAACTCTCGGGAGGAAGCCTGTTATTCGCCATGTTTTTGGTGGCGGTCGCTTCTCTTGTTCTCGGAATGGCGCTCCCAATCACAGCGTCTTATCTGGTTCTTGTCGTACTGGCCGGTCCGGCGCTCGAGAGTCTCGGTGTTCCCCTGATTGCCGCCCATATGATCGTATTTTGGCTTAGTCAGGACTCAAACATCACACCGCCCGTCTGTCTGGGAGCGTATGTTGCCGCCTCGATTGCGGGCGCAGATCCCTGGAAAACGGGATGGATGAGTTTCCGTTTCGCAAAAATGCTCTATGTGATTCCTCTGCTTTTTGCCTATACGCCGATTTTGCTGACTGGTTCCGCAAAATTGGCTGTATGGGTCATGGTCGCGGCTGTGTTTGGGACGATAGCTTTCTCTGCGTGGACGATGGGATATTTTCTGCGTAAGACCAGCATTGTCGAGTGGCTTGCGATTGGCGCCGCGGCTTTCATGTGCTTTATTCCGGGGAATTTTATCCTCCAGGGAGGGATATCGGGGTACGCTGTGAATATCGCGGGAGCCGCCTTGCTCGGTGGAGTTTGTCTCTGGCAGTGGAGGTCGCCGGCCGAAGCTGCACCTGCATGATTTTGGTCAAGCAGCAGGCGCTTACATTTCGAGAGCTGATGATTTTTCGGGAGGGAAGCATCATGGAAAATGATTCCGGCAAGATGATTGATCGACCGGACTTGACGAAGGGAATGAACGAGGCTCTCCATTTGGAGCCAGGAAAATCCGCCGTGGTGACCATCGACTGTCAGCGCGGGAATCTGGAACCCGAAATCGCTTCGCTCCCCGTTCCCGGATCGGAGTGCGAGCGCGTAATTGCAGGGACGAATCGTCTGCTTTCCATCGCGAGAAAGTCGGGTATTCCCATCATCCATGTATATACGGTTTACGAAGAGCCGCTCCTCGGCAAGCATCCTTTCGAGGTGGCCATGCTCGAAACAAAGCAGTCGTTCACCCCTCACCGGCAAAGCGATTTCGCGCGCCATAAATTGCCTGGCTCCCCCGAGGGGGAACTCGTCCCGGACCTGGATGTCCGGTCAGGCGATTATCTGATCGACAGCAAACGAACTTTCGATATGTTTTACGGGACTCAACTGGAAAGCCTATTGCGCGGCCTTGGTTCCGAGACGCTACTTATTGCCGGATGCAACACGAATACCTGTGTCCTCGCTTCGGTGTTCGGGGCGTATTGCCGGGGCTATCGGTCGGTGGTTCCCGTGGATTGCGTTGCATCCGCCTATGGTGAAGATCTGCACCAATTCGCCCTCGCCAATATTCAGCGGCGCCTTGGGTGGGTGCTCACTCTGGACGAGCTTGAGGAAAAATTGGGGGCCCCGGCCATTGCCGCCGGCTCGGCTCAATAGGAGAAACTTGAATGACCAGCACCACCGAACCTGAAATTCGCTACCAAGTCACCCTCGCGGGCCGGATACTCGGCTTCCTGGGCCAGTCTGACGCTATTTTGGGCTTTGTCGGCGCGCGGGCGGCCGGCGGCGCTTCGTTCTGGATGAAGCAGATGCCCATGGGTCTTGATGAGGTACATCCCGGGGATCTCCTCCGTATCGACTATGAGGGAAACATCGTCGAGGGTGAGGGGCGCAAGCACAACGAATGGGTCCTTTTCGCGGCGATGTTCAGGGACCATCCCCAAATGGCGGCCGCCGTCCACACCCACGCGCCTTATTGCCTGGCCGTGGCGGCCCAGGGCAAGAGCATCGAGCCCTTCGATCAGTTCGGAACCTATTTTTTCGCGAATGGCGTCCCCCTCTTCGATGAGACCCCTGATCGGGTTTACACTTTCGAGCTGGCCGAGGCTATTTTGGATCGGATGGGAGATTGCCCCGCATCGATCATTACCTATCACGGCATTTTGACCCATGGGAAGGACGTTCGAGAGGCGTGTATGCGTGCCGTCTATCTGGAGAAGGCCGCACAGACCCAGCTCCTCGCCTACCAAGGCGGCGCGGCGCGGCCCCTCGACGACGCCCTTGCCCGAAAACTAGGGTTAAACGCTCCCTACGACCTTCTTTACGAATTTTCATGGAATTACTACGAGCGGCAAATCCGCAAGCAGTTCCCCGATTTCGGTGCCTAGCTTTTCTTCGGGCGCAGCCGCCTTGTAGAGTATGCCTCCTCGCTCCCCGTTCTATGTTGAAGGAGAAGTGATGCAGGACGAGAGATATCCTCTGTGTCCGGGCCCCGACCCTGATACCAGAGCGCCCCGGCTCAAGACGCCCCCCGGTGCTTGCGACACGCACGCCCATATTTTTGGCTCCGAGGACAAGTACCCTCTGTCCCCTCGGCGGGGCTATACGCCGCCTCCCTGCCCAATAGAGGATTATTTCAAGCTCCACGAAATCCTCGGGATCGAGCGCGGGGTATTGGTTCAGGCCAGTGCCTACGGCACCGATAACTCGATGATCATGGACGCTCTCGCCGAAACGGGTGGCCGCCTTCGTGCTGTCGCGGCGGTGGATGGCACTGTTTCTGACAAAGAACTCGAGCAAATGAACGATGCCGGCGTGAGGGGCATTCGCATCAACCTGGCCGATCCGGGCGGCAACCCGTTTTCTGGTTTCGATGAAATCGGGAAAATCGCCGACCGCATCAAGGGCCTCGGCTGGCACATCGAGTTTCTTATTCATGTGAACGATTTTCCGGATCTCGGGAAAACCATCGCGGGGCTGCCGGTGGATTCGGTTTTCGGTCATCTGGGCTACGTACCCACCTCCGAGGGAATTGAGAATCCGGGTTTCCAGGAGTTTCTCGATCTGGTCCGGGAGGGGCGCACCTGGGTCAAGCTGACTGCGCCCAACCGAATCACTGGATTGGATCGTCCTCCTTACACCGATGTGGATCCATTCGGGAGAGCACTGGTGGAAGCCAATCCCGACAGGATGATATGGGGCTCGGACTGGCCCCATGTTTATTTCTTCAAATTCACGCCGAACGACGCCGACCTGCTGGATCAGCTGGGCGACTGGGCGCCAGACGAGGCGGTACTGAAGAAAATTTTAGTGGACAACCCCACTGTGTTGTACGGGTTCTAAGGGTGGATAGGAATGATTATCCGTTCCCTCAACGGTGAATTTCGAAATATTATGGAATTTTGAGATATACAGGAGGAAATTATGCCAGCGGATAAAGTGGGTTTGGGAATCATCGGCGTCGGACGGTGGGCAGGAAAACTCGCGGAAGCGGTGGATCGCGGCGGCGAGGCCAAAATCGTCTCCGGGTTCTCGAGGACCGAGGAAACCAGGAAAGCGTTTGAAAAGGATGTGGGTTGCAGGTCGGCCGCCAGTCTCGATGAACTTCTGAGTGATGACGAGGTGGAAGGAGTAATCGTTGCGACGCCCCATTCCACCCATGACGATGTTATTGTCGAGGCCGTATCGGCTGGCAAGCACGTTTTTGTCGAAAAGCCTTTCACGATCACCGTGGCTGGAGGAAAGCGCGCGATGGAAGCGGCCGGGAAAGCCGGTGTCGTTTTGCAGGTGGGCCACCACCGCCGGCGCATGGGCGCCACTCGGCGCCTTCGCGAGATGATTGATAAAAACGAGTTGGGGATGATCCACCAGCTTGAGGCGAATATTTGCAATGCGAACGGCCAGGTCCCGCGGCAGGGTTGGCGAAACAATCGGGAGGAGTGCCCGGTGGGCGGGATGGCCGCTCTCGGGGTTCATAAGCTGGATAATTTCCACTATCTCGCGGGTCCGATCAAGCGAGTGTTCGCATTCAGTAAAAAGCTTTTCGCGGGTGGAAATCTCGATGACGTTTCAATCATCGGAATGGAATTCGAAAACGGCCCCCTAGGCTATCTGCAGACAAGTATCGTGATTCCTCCGATCATCACGACTGCGGTTTACGGCACCGAGGGAAACGCCTGGAGCGAAGCAGACGGGGCAAAGCTATATCTTCAGAAAAAAGGAGAAGACTCGCGGAGCGAAATCCCCGTGGAGCAGGGCGATGCTCTGGCGGACGAGTTGTTGGAGTTCGCGCAGTGCATCCGGAGTGGGGACAAGCCCGAAACCAGCGGAGCCGAAGGGTTGGAAGTTGTGGCGGTCCTGGAGGCGATTATTGAAAGCGTCAACACCGGAAAGGCCATGGATGTATCTGATTTCCGGTAAAAAATAAACGATAAGTTTTTTTTTGTTTTTACGAAGAGTTTGTTTTTCGGTTTCTTCGAAAAGTTTATTTTCTCGGTTTCCGTAGGGAATAAAGGCTCCGGCTGTTTGTCGGGGCCCTTATTTTTGTACTCAGGTTATTGACTGGATTTGTCGCGGATTTTAACTTTGGGACTTTTAGTGGCCGTGATCGGAAAGTGTCGCCATGAACGATGTCGAACTCTCGATAAAAATGATGAACCATATCAAGGATATGGGAGTGAATATCCTAGTCGACGATTTTGGGACCGGATATTCCTCGCTGAGCTACCTGACCCGCTTTCCGATCGATAAGCTGAAGATCGACCGCTTGTTCATGCAGAAAATACCTCAAAGCAGAGATGATGTAGCCCTTGCCTCCGCCATTATCGCTCTGGCGCATGATATGAATTTTGAGGTCGTTGCCGAGGGTGTCGAAACCGAAGAACAACTGCGTTTCCTCAATGAGCGTGGCTGCCACGCCATGCAAGGATATTTTGTTTCAAAACCGCTTCCCGCGGAGAGCTTCATGGAATGGATTTTGGTGAATAACACCGACTGATTCAGCCCGCCCCGGTTTCCCGGGTTTTCGCCAACACCGCCGGGATCTGTTCTTCTCTCAAGCGTTCCGATACGATCCTCGAATTTCCTGTCCCATCACCGCCGGCCAAGATTGCCACGGGGGATCCGCTCCATCTACAATTGACCGGTGCCGATGACATTCATGATGACAAGGGGCAGCCTGCCGAACCGCACTGCCAGCGGGAAAAATATCGCTGGCGGGCGTCCGGCGGGCGGGCGTCCGGATGATGGCGGCCTTATGTGTCCGCCGGGAGAAAGACCTTGAGCGGCTGGCGGATAGGCGTTGATGTAGGAGGAACGTTCACGGACTGCGCCCTTGTGAGTGAGGGAGACGGCCGCCTGATAGTCCACAAGGTGCCGACGACGCCCGAGGATCCCGTCCAGGGGGTGCTCTTGGGCGTTCGTGAATCTCTCGATGACGCCGGAGTCGAGCCGGGCGAAATCACTTATTTTGGAGCGGGCACCACGCTCGCGCTTAATACCGTCATCCAGCGCGCCGGAGTCGATACGGGTCTCCTGATCACCCGGGGCTACCGTGATGTTCTGGAGATTCGCAGAACACGCCTTCCCGACGCGCCGAGCTACGATGCGGCGCGGCCGGTTCCGCTTGTCAGAAGGGCCCGTGTCCGGGAAGTTTCCGAGCGGATGATGGCCGACGGAACCGTTCTCCGGCCCCTGGAGCCGGATTCGGTGATTGCGGCGGCTGGAGAGCTCGTCGAAGCGGGCGTTGAGGCAATCGCCATCTGTTTTCTTCACTCCTATTCGAACCCCGAGCACGAACGCCGGGCCCGGGAAATTGTCTCCGGCCAATGGCCCGATTTATATTTGTGCACTTCGGAGGAAACCTGGCCCCAGCAACGCGAGTACGAACGCACGCTGATCGCCGTGATGAACGCCTACACGGGCCCGGCGATGGAGAGCTACTACCTCCGCCTCGAAGAGGGGCTCCGCCGGATGGGTGTCGGGTGTCCGCTTCTGGTCACCCAATCGAACGGCGGCACCATGTCGGTTCTGGACGCGGCGCGTATTCCTGTGAGAACGATGCTTTCCGGGCCAGCCTCGGGTGTGATGGCGGCGGTCAAAGAGGCGCGGGAAGAGGGGATGGAGCGCTTTTTCACCCTCGACATGGGGGGGACAAGCGCCGACATGGCGGTGGTGGACGGAATGCCCCGGTTCAGCTCGGAGAGCGCCATCGGCGAATTTCCCTTGTTCATGCCCACCATTGCAATCAACACACTCGGAGCGGGTGGGGGTTCCATCGCCTGGGTGGACGATCAGGGAGTGTTGAAGGTGGGGCCGCGCTCGGCCGGCGCGAGGCCGGGGCCTGCCTGCTACGGGTATGGCGGTGAGGAGGCCACCGTCACGGACGCTTATCTGGTTTCGGGGATCGTCGGCCCCGGGGATTTCTTGGGCGGAAAAATGGTGCTTTCCCCCCGTCTGGCCGAGGAGGCGGTGGCCTCCCTCGGCGGACGGCTTGGCCTCGCCGCCGCCGAGGCCGCTGAGGCGATCATCCGTATCGCCACGGCGAACATGTACGCCGAATTCCTTCCCATGATCGCCCGCTACGGAGTCGATCATCGTGATTTTACGCTGGTTCCCTATGGAGGAGCGGGACCCACCCACGCTTTTTTTCTGGCCGAGGAGGCCGGACTCTCGCATCTCCTCATTCCACGGCCTCCCGGGGCGATGTGCGCTCTCGGGGCGGCGCTGACTGATCTTCAGATGGATTTTGTCCGAAGTGTCCGAAAAAATCTCTCGGAGCGCCGGGCGCTCGAGGAGGTTTTTGAGGGGTTAGAGACCGAGGCCGCCGGTTGGCTCACCGCCCAGGGAATTTCACCTGAGACCGCCACCTTGGAGCGAAGCGCCGACATGCGCTTCGAGGGTCAATCCTTCGATCTCACCGTCGAACTGGGTAGCGGCGCGGCCTCTGATTCGTATGGGGATGCCTTTCGGCAGCGCTACAAACAGGTATACGGTTATCAGGACGAGGGGTGCCCAATCGAGGTGCTCCAGCTCAGGCTTTTGGCCAAGGTGCGGAATCCATTGCCGATTCCCGGCGGGAATCCGCTCGCGGCCGCCCCTGGTGCGCCGCCGCAGGCGGGCGCGCCGACGCCAGTGGAGGAGCGCCGCGTACTCTACCGGGGAGAGCGCGTGGCGGCAAAAGTCTACCGGCGTTCGGACCTCCTCCCGGGGGTCCGTCTTCGGGGCCCCGCCGTGGTGACGCAGTACGACACGACGATATTCATCACCCCCCGATTTGAGTTTTGGGTGGATGCGCGGGGAAATATTCGCGCCGAGGCGAAATCATGAACGGAAAAAAAATGGACCCGGTTCTGCTCGAAGTGATGCGCTGTCAGATGCAGGGCATCGTCGAGGAGATGGGCGAGATGATGACCCGTTGCGGACATACGGTTTTCGTCAAGGAGACGCAGGACTTCGTAGTCGCCCTTGTCACCCCCGAGGGCGAGGTGGCCGCTTGCTCCCAGCGCATCGGCCTTTGGGTGGCCATCGGGCAAAACTACAAGGCCGTCATCGATGCGGGCGGGCCCTACCGGGAGGGCGATGTCTGGTTCACCAACGATCCAGACGAGAGCCGGGGATTGGTCGCCCACCTGCCCGATGTCTTCGGCTGGCGGCCTATCTATCATGGCGGGGAACTCATCTGCTTTGCCTGCGCGTTTATTCACTGCACCGATGTGGGCGGCATGGTCCCCGGATCGGTCGCGCCCTCGGCGGTGGATTTGTTTCAGGAGGGCGTCATGATGCCCGTGACCAAACTGGTCGAGGGCGGTGAAATTCGGGAAGAGATACTTCGCATATTCTTGAGAAACACGCGGACCCCGGAGCGCTGCCGGGGAGATTTACTCGCCCTGCTGGGGACCCTGAGCCGCGCCGAGGAGCGGCTTCATCATCTGGCCGAAAAATTCGGTGGAGGGAGTTTGCGGCAGGCGCTTTATGAAGTGCTGAACTACGCCGAGGAGCAGGCGCGGGGGATAATCCGGGATATCCCGGATGGCGACCACGAGTTCTGGGACTATCTCGAGGGGGATTTTGTTCCCGGAGGCCGCCCTGTCCGGATGCGCCTCAATATCAGGGTCCGCGGGGATGAGTTGACCCTCGATTTCGACGGAACGGACCCGCAGGTCTCGGCGGCCTTCAACATTCCCTCTCACGGGGACGAGGGGCACTACCTCCTGGTGCTCGGGCTGGTGAATTACATGCGGACGGTCAAGCCGGATCTGGTCTACAACTCGGGTCTTGTCCGTCCGGTCCATATGTCCATCCCGGAGGGATCCTTGCTGAATCCGGAGCCCAATGCGCCCTGCGGAGCGCGACAGGCCAGTTTTTTCCGGCTCGCCGACATCGTCCTGGGGGCGCTCAGCCAGGCGATGCCGGACAGGCTTCCGGCGGCCGGTTGCGGTCAGGGATCGATCATGCTCGTCTCGACGCCCGAACTTTCAACCGGCGACCGGATAGTGAGCATCGTCCAGCCCCTCGTCGGGGGGTCGGGCGCGCGCCCCTCGGAGGACGGTACCGACGGCGTGGATTTCACCACCGGGTTTTACAGGAACATTCCGACCGAGGTCCTCGAGTCCGAAACACCGGTCGTGGTGGACACCTGCGGCCTGATCATGGATTCGGCCGGGGCGGGCCGCACCCGCGGCGGCTGCGGCCTGCGCTATTCGATGCGGGTTCTCGCGCCGGGCTCGATCGTCACCTCGCGCGCGCTCGAGCGTTTCCGGTTCCAGCCCTGGGGCCGCGACGGCGGCGCGCCGGGCGGCAACGGACGCAATTTCAGCGAAATCCCCGGAGAGGGAAAGAAGCTCATCGAGAAGATCAATATCCTCGAGCTTCCGGTGAACGGGGCCGTTTACATGGAGACGGCCGGCGGAGGAGGCTTTGGCCCGCCCTGGGAGCGCCGTCCCGAGGCCGTCCTGCGGGATGTGGAGGATGGCTTCGTCTCGCTCTGGGCCGCGGAGAGTGCCTACGGGGTTGTCTTGAAAGAGGGCGCCATCGACGAGGCGGCGACCGCAAAAAGGAGGCGGGAGCTTTCGGCACGGGAAAAAAAGGCCGGGCGGTTTTCCTTTGGTCCGGCGCGTGAGGAATTCGAGAGCGTCTGGACCGATGCTCTTCAGCGGATGGTGAATGAGGCTACAGAAGGTATTCCGGCCTCCATCCGGGAGCATGTTCGCGGCGAGTTGATCGGAAAATTGGAGAGTGGCGAAATCAATCCCAAGCGCCCCGATCCCGATTCTCTCCTCAAGGCCCTTCGAGGCGCTGTCGCCGGAATTCTGGAGAGTCTCAAGCCCTCCGAATATTCAAACTAAAAAATTCCCGCTGCCATTTACAGTTAAGTTCCTCATCCCTGGTCGGGGTGCCAGTTTTTCATGTGGTCCCGAATAGCGGCGGTATATGCGCCGGGCTGATAGTGGCGGTCATAATAATCCGTGTCGAGATGAAGCGCCTGGAACCACAGTAGGGTGGACATCGGGTCCACGGTGACGGGAACCCGCCCATGGGTGTCCCAGAGATACTCGCAAAACGTCTCCGCCGCCTCGACCACCCAATCCGGTGTTCGTGGAACTCCGGCGGCGAGCGGGGAGCGATCCTTGAGGCCTGACTCGATGCGCTCGTCGGTGTAAATCCCCTCCTCTCCCCATTTGGCCGCGTATACGGCGCGGACGGCTTCGCGCATGTTTTCGCGGTAGGGCGGCGAGTAGGACTCGAAATGACCGTCGAGCCCCACTGGGACGGGTCGAGGCGGGGGTGGCCACTCCTCTTGGCCTGAACGCGGCTTCGCCGGGAGGTGGCGAAATCCGAGGCCGCCGCCTTCCCCTGAGCCGAAAATCACCGAGGGGGCCATGGCGGGGAACACAAAACTGCCCAGGCCGATGGCCTGCGAGGCAAGGGCCATGTTGTGCAGCATGGTGGATTGCTCGATTCCGATGATTTGAAGTGCGATACGCTGTTCGAAAGCGCTCAGGGGGACGGCGTGCTGACGATCGAGCAGGCCGCTTTCGGCAAAAGAGCGGAGCGGCTCGGCGTTTCCGTTTAAATCGTCGTAGAGGTAGGAGCCTCGTGCCTCAAGCGCGACCATCAGGCCGTTGATGTATTGCCAGGTAACGTCCGATACGGGGATGAACATCGTCGTTCCCGGTTGGTTGACGTGCCAGCGGTTCCATGGAAGCTGGGCCGCCTCGGGGGGAGAGAGGCGCTCGCCGCTGAGTTTGACCACCGATGTACGGAACAGATCCAACACCTTCCGGCGGTCATCGGACGTTTCGTACTCCAGGACCTTTTCGGGACGCTTGCCCCGCATATCTACGAAAAACGTGCCGTTGTCGTTTGTGAAGAAAAGTTCGGTCCCATGGGAGGAGCAAGGGCTCGGGTAGGTGCGGCCCGTGAACTCAATCAAAAGGTTTCCGGTGAGGTCTTCGCCCTCCCAGTCCGTGTAGGGAATGTCGGCCAGGGCGACACCGGTCACGCCCGCCCCCGCCGCGACCAGGAGGGCCTCCTCTACTTCATCCAGGGGAAATGGGTCCTTTTCAGAATGAAACGGAGCCACCTCTCCCGGCTTTTCCCCGCCCCAGGGAATCCGCCGTGCTCGTCGCTGAAAAATCGCGTCGAGAAGGGAGTGCTCCCAAGCACGGTCGATTTGAGGCGGCCTCAGGCTGTCTATTTCGTCCATGCCGGGGTCCGTGATTGGCTGCTCAAAGACTTAACGCCGCCCTGCTCACCGTAATCTCGGTCTCTCCGAGCATTTCGGAGGTGGTGAGCTTTCCGTTGAGAACGTCTATCAACTCTTTATGGAGACGCTCCGCAGCCTCCTCGTAGCCGAGTCCCTTCTCGATCACATCGCTGAGGTCAACGTCGATATTCTCGGGCATGAGGGCCGCCGTCCTCGGGTTTCCTGTCACCTTGATCGTCGGCGAGATTGGATGGCCAATCGGGTTCCCGATTCCGGTGGAGAATATTATCGCCTGGGCCCCGCTCGCGGAGAGTGAGGTGATGTTCTCGACCCCGCCGCAGGGCGCGTCGGCAAAGACCGTCCCCGCTTTGGTGGGCCGCTCACCCACCCCGACAACTTCTACGATGGAGCCGTTTCCGGCCTTCTTGATGGCGCCCAGGCTTTTCTCCTCGATGGAGGAGAGGCCGCCCGCGATGTTGTCGGCTGTCGGGTTGCTTCCAATGAGATCGACGCCGAGTTCCTCGGTGTAATCGAGGGAGCGGCGAACACCCGCGAGGAGCCTTCGTTTTGTTTGCGCGTTCGCCGCCCGCCGGGCGAGAAGATGTTCGGCCCCGACGATTTCGAGGGTTTCGGAAAAAATCACAGTGCCGCCCGCGTTTACCACCCGGTCGGCGACCATGCCGGTGACCGGGTTCGAGACCAGGCCGCTGGTGGTGTCCGAGCCGCCGCACTCCGCGCCGAGGGTGAGCTCGTCCAGGCCGCAGCGCTCCCGGCGGGCCGAGGATAGATGCGCGGCCAGCTTTCCCGCGAGTTCGAGCGTGCGCGAGGTGGATTTCAGGGTGCCGCCCACCTCGTGAATCGTGACGACTTCGATAGGCATCCAGGGCGATGCCTTGGACGCGGCCTCGGCGATGGCTCCGGCGGTGATGGGCTCGAGGCCGACGATGATGGCCGCGCCCACGTTCGGGTGGCCGGCCAGGTGGCCCATCACCCGAAAATGCTGCGCCTCATCCTCGCCCATGAGCGCCCGGCCGAACGATGTGTTTACCGCGATCAGGTCGCTCCTGAGCGAGCAGATTCGCCGGACGAGGGGATTGGTGTTGTCCATCGCGCTGACGATGGCGAGATGGTTCCGCACGCCGGGGCCGCCCGAGAGGCGGCGAAAGCCGAGGAAGCTGTCCCCGGATTTGGATTTGGAACAGGTGCGCTTTTTTCGGGGCAGGGAGGATTTGGCCACGGGCTACCTTCTCGAACTTTTGAGGTTATGCACATGGACGTGCGTGCCGGCCTTGATGGTGCGGGTGGCGATGCCAATGGTCTCGCCGTACTTGAGGATATTTTTGCTCGATGGAATCAGGGCAAGGGCAATCTTATGGCCGAAGGGAACGGTTTCGGCGGCCTCGATGCGGAGAGAGCCTCCGGCGCCCTCTATATCGACCTCATCGCCCGGTTCGACATCCATCAGGACGGTGGCGACGTTGTCTTTTTTGTCCATGCGAATGGCGCGGGCCATGCCTGAACTCCTTTTGCCGGGGATGAATTCAATGTCCATCCTACCTTGGGCCGGGCTCTCTCTCAATCATGAAAGTCTCAACGGTGAAAGCCGATCCTCCTGGTCTCCAACCTTCCCGGCCTCCCCAGCCTCGCGCGCTTGTGGTATTTTAACTGAATATGAACCCAATCAGTGACTCGGATAATCCAAACGGCTGGCCGGCGGACATTCACCGCGTGTTCCGGGCGGCGGATATTCGGCAGGTCGGTTATGTTCCCGATTCCGGCCACGCCGAGTTGATCCGCCTGTGCACCTCGGACCCGGATATCGTTGCCGTCCCCCTGACGAGCGAGGAGGAGGGAGTCAGCTTGGTGGCCGGCGCCTGGCTCGGTGGGCAGCGGGGAGCGATCCTCATGCAGAGCAGTGGAGTAGGCAATTGCATGAATTTGTTCACGCTGGCGGCTAACTGCCATTTTCCCGTGCTGCTGCTGGTCACCATGCGCGGGGAGTGGGGGGAGTTCAATCCCTGGCAGGTTCCCATGGGACGCTCGGCGGGTCCGATGATAGAAATGGCGGGAGGCACCGTCTATCGGGCCGAGGACGCCGCCTCTGTCGGTCCGGTGGTCGAGGCCGCCGCGAGCCTCGCCTTCAACACCTCGGGTCTCGTCGCGGTGGCGCTGGCGCAAAAGTTAATCGGAGCGAAGACTTTTGGGAGGGCGGCAGGTGAAGAATAACGGCGGCCGAATCGATAGAGGTCTTGCCGTCCGGGAACTTCTTGCCGGCCGGGGGGACGAACTCGTCGTCATCGGTTTGGGTTCGCCGGTGTGGGACTGCACGGCGGTTGAGGATCATCCTCTGAATTTCCCCCTCTGGGGGGCGATGGGAAGCGCCGCGATGATCGGCCTCGGGCTGGCGCTGGCCCAGCCGGAGCGGCGCGTTCTTGTCATCACCGGAGACGGCGAAATGTTGATGGGCCTTGGCGCCCTGCCCACGATTGCCGCCCAAAAACCGGAAAACCTGGCGATAGCCGTTCTCGACAATGAGATTTATGGCGAGACGGGAGGGCAGCCCACCCATACATCGTTCGGTGTTTCGCTGTCCGGGATGGCCAGGGGCGCGGGTTTCTCGGACACCCTCACCGCCACCGACGACGAGGGCCTGTCCCGGGCGGTCCAGATGGTTCTCTTCGGGCGAGGTCCCGTTCTGTGCGATATCAAGGTGACCCAGAACGCTTCGCCGCTCGTGATGCCGCCCCGCGAGGGGGTGGCGCTCAAGAACCGGTTCAGGGAGGCGCTGCTCGGTCCGGATGCCTTGAAGGAGTAATTCGCCGGATGGCCGTCCGGGGCCGCCGCCGTGGAGCGACCATGATCAACCCGAAAATGCAATACGAAAAAAAGAAAATCGAGGTCCTGGGCAAAAAAATGGCCTATGTGGATACGGGCGAGGGGGACCCTCTCGTATTTTTCCACGGGAACATCACCTCCTCTTTCATGTACCGGAATATCATGCCCCATGTGGGGTCGCTCGCGCGGTGCATCGCCGTGGACAACATCGGGCAAGGCGACTCTGACAAACTTGAAGGCTCGATGTACCGCCTCAAGGATCACCAGGAATACATCAATGGTTTCATGGAGGTGATGGGCCTGAAGGAAAACGTAACCATCATGGTGCATGACTGGGGGGCGCAACTCGGTTTCACCTGGGCGAACAGGAACCGGGAGGCGATGAAAGGAATTGCCCATATGCAGGGCGTCATCGGAGATTTTTTGTGGAGCCACTGGCCCGAGAAGGTCCAGATCCTCTTCAAGCGGTTTCGCTCGCCCGAGGGAGAGGAGCTGGTGCTGGGGGAAAATTATTTCGTGGAGAATATTCTTCCGGCGATGACCCTCCGGGACCTCACCGAGGAGGAGATGAACGAGTACCGGAGGCCCTATAAAAATCCCGGCGAGGACCGAAGGCCGACGTTGACCTGGCCAAGGGAGATTCCCATCGAGGGATATCCCTCGGATGTGCTCAAGGTCATCGAGGAAAACAATGCGTGGCTAAGCGAGAGCCCGCTGCCCAAGCTGTTCATCAACGCGGAGCCGGGCGCCGTTCTCGTCGGCGAACACCGCGATATGGTGCGAAGCTGGCCGAACCTCACCGAGACGACCGTCCGTGGGCTCCACTACATCCACGAGGACTCACCCGGCGATATCGGCCGCGCTCTGGCGGACTGGTACAAGTCGCTCGGCTGACTCCCGGTTTAAGCCGCGGTCGTCCCGCCGTCGCTGGTGACGATTGCGCCGTTCATGAAGTCGTTTTCATCGGACACCAGGAAAAGAGCGACGCCCGCCATCTCCTCGGAGGTGGCGAAGCGCTTCACCGAGATGTTCTCCAGCTTCGAGTCCGCGTAGCCGGGCCGGCTGTCGTGAATCTTCTTGACCCGTTCGGTCTCGGTTGTTCCGGGGGCGAGGCAGTTCACCCGGATGCCGTGTGGCCCCAGTTCGGTGGCGAGGGCGCGCGTCATGTTGTGATTGGCGGCCTTGGTGGTGCAGTAGAGGGCATTGTTCTCGAC
>JAPYQX010000375.1 GCA_029937135.1 Nitrospinota bacterium | reverse complement strand
CACCCCATTAATTGGCAGAACCCAGTTCGTGGTTCAGAATTTAACGGGGACGGCCATCGGCCCCGACTTCTGGGAAAAGGCCTCCGATATCCTTCTCTTTGTCGTCATGGCGTTTATTTTGCTCCTGCGGCCAAGAGGTCTTTTCGGGAAAGAAGGCGCGTTCGACTAGAATACAATTTATGGAGAATTTTTAGCCGTGGATACCGCTTCGCCGACTCGCCGATTCAATCGGAAAGATTTCCTGGCCAAGTTGTTCGAGGTTTTCGACAACTACGGAATCTTGATCGTGGGGGGATTCCTCCTCGTATTTCCTTTTATGTTCGACACCCTGAACGGCTCCATCATCTGGCTCGAAGACAACGACCATGAATTTTATGCCGAGATTCTCTCTGAAATAAGGGGTTTCGTGCCCAGCACCCCGCTGATGATACAAATCCTCATCTACTCCCTCTTCGGGATGGCCTTCAATATCCTGCTGGGCAACACGGGGATGCTCTCCCTTGGCCACTGCGCTTTCTTCGGAGTCGGGGGCTATACCGTGGGGTTGATGCACGCCTGGTTCAAGAAGGGAACCCCCGTGCCCTCCTGGATCACCGACATTTTCGTAATCGCCCCGCTCGAAATTTCGTTAACCGCCTGCATCATCGTATCGACCATCGTGGCCTGGGGGGTCGGAAAATTAGCAAGCTCCAAAAGAGGGGTGTATTTCGCCATGGTCACCCTCTCGATCAGCATGATCTTCTACTACGCCGCCCAAACCTTCGACGACCTCACGGGCGGGACCGACGGCCTGGGCGGAATCGAAAACATGCGCCTGGGCTCCATCAACCTCCGCGTCGGAATCATGAACGTTAACATAACCTATTACTTTGTCTACATATTCACGGCGGTATTCGTCCTCATCATATGGCAAATTCTTCGCTCCCCCTACGGACATGTATTGCGCGCGGTACGCGAAAACGAAGACCGCGCCAGAATATGCGGCTACGACGTGGCCAAGGTGCGCCTGATGGCTTTTACGCTGAGCGGTGCGATTTCAGGCGTGGCCGGGGCGCTCGCCATCATTTACGGCGAAACTGTTCCGATCGAAAACATCCATTTCATCACTTCGGGGCAGATTGTCATCATCACCCTGTTCGGCGGGGCCGGAACTTTCATGGGGCCATTCGTGGGTTCGTTCATTTACTGGTACATGAGACAACTCATGAGCGTCGAATTCGTCAAATACCTGGCCATCTTCCAGTACTGGGAGGCATGGGTCGGCGGCATCTTCATTCTGATCGTGCTATTCGTGCCTAACGGTATTTTGGGGTCCATCCGGGCCTACACCTTGGAGTACCGCGCAAAACGGCACCTCGAAAATCTCAAAGAGAGCGAAGGCGCACCGCCCTCGAAATAAATGGAAATCTGAAATGGCAATCCTGGAAACCATTGATCTCAGCAAGCATTTTGGGGGCCTCGTCGCGGTTAACAGCGTTAACTATTCCGTCGAGAAGGGGGAGCTCCGCTCCATCATCGGACCTAACGGCGCCGGAAAAACGACGTTCTTCAACATGATTGCGGGAGACTTCCCTCCCACCAGCGGGAAAATTATTTTTCAAGGAAAAGACATCGGAGAACTCTCCACCCACGAGCGCTCTCAAGAGGGAATCGGCAGGACCTACCAGATCACGAATATATTTTCCAAGCTGACTGTAAGAGAAAATATCCGGATCGCCGCGCAATCGCGGAAAACCACTTTCAATTTCTGGACCACAATCAATGACCATAAGGAATTATTCGATGAGGCCGACGAAATCATCGAAAAAATCAACCTGTCGGACAAAATCAACGAGCTGGCGGGAACCCTGGCCCACGGCGAACAGCGCTATCTTGAAATCGGTATCGCTCTCGCCACGAAACCCACCATCCTCCTGCTCGATGAGCCGACCGCCGGGATGAGCCCCGAGGAAACACTACAGACGGGCCGTTTTATCCGTAACCTGGCAGACCCTTTGACGATCATTCTTGTCGAACACGACATGCAGGTCGTCCTGGGCATATCCGACAAAATCACGGTTCTTCACAACGGCGAATTCCTGGCCGAGGGCACCGTGGACGAAATACGCGCGAACGCAGACGTCCAGCGCGTTTATCTGAGGGAATAATGCTCGAAGTCGAAAAAATCAATACCTACTATGGCCTGAGCCACGTTCTGCATGATTTGAGTATTTCCGTGGGGGAAAGGGAAGCGGTCGCCTTCCTCGGCAGGAACGGGGCCGGTAAATCCACCACCATGAAAACCATCATGGGCCTTCTCCGGCCAAAAAGCGGAAAAATCACGATGGGGGAGCAGGATATCACCGAGGCGGAGGTTCATACCGTCGCCCTGAGCGGCGTTTCTTGGATACCCGAAGACCGCCAGATATTCACCAATCTGACGGTTTTCGAAAACCTGAAAATCAGCCGCTTTCCCATCGATGGCGCGAAGCATCTCGACACCCACCTCGACTGGATATTCAGCCTCTTCCCGCGCCTCAAGGAGCGGATCAACAACCAGGGCAGCCAGCTCAGCGGCGGCGAGCAACAGATGCTCACGATGGCGAGGGGGCTGGGGACCGAGCCCAAGCTCATGCTCGTGGACGAGCCGACCGAGGGGCTCATGCCCGCCTACGTCGAAACAATCCAGAACGTCCTGGTCGAAATTCAAAATAAGGGTATCGCCATCCTGCTCGTCGAGCAGAACTTCCGCATGGCGCTCACCATCACGAACCGCGCCTACCTCATCGAAAAAGGCGTCATCCGCTGGGAGGGAAAAAGCGCCGACCTGCTCGAGGATAAAG
>JAPYQX010000374.1 GCA_029937135.1 Nitrospinota bacterium | reverse complement strand
GGGTGTGCGGAAGCGCTCGGCCATCTGATAGTAGTTGCAGGCGCGCTTGTAGTGCGCCGCGGCGGAGAGATTTTTCCCCTTTCGCTCGGAAGCGCGGCCAAGCTCGCGCACTCGGTCCGCCATCCGCACCCACTCGCGGAACCAGTGGTTATCATCACCCATTTTCTTGGCGAGACGGCGGCCCACCTGATCGACCTCCCCGATCTCGGTCGCTCCCCACCGGGCGCCGCCCAACATGCCGCAAATCGCGGCCGACCAACGGTATTCCTTGGGAAAGTAGGTGAACCACGTATTGCTCGCCGGCGCTTTAGCCATGACACATCCCCTCTTCCTTGGGTTTTACCGAAAAATTCCACTGATTTCATTTATTGAAACGATAAGGCATCATATCTTCACGGTCAAAAAAAACACAAACTCCCCGCGTGAATTATCACCAGCAACAAAGGAGCCGTTTTCATGCCTGCTTCCGATGAACTGGACGCCGTATTCACCCACATCGAGGAAAACACCGATCGTATCGTCTCGGATCTTCAGGAGCTTTGCCGCCAGGAAAGCATCTCGACCACCCACATCGGCATTGGCGAGATGGCGGCTCTCATCCACGAGCGTCTGGGGCGGGCGGGGCTCGAGGCCACGATGCACGAAACCGCGGGGCACCCCATCGTGACGGGGCGCATCACGGGAGTGGGGGGGAAGACCCTCCTTTTTTACAATCACTACGACGTTCAACCCCCCGAGCCGCTCGCCGAGTGGACGAGCCCGCCCTTCGAGGCGAAAGTGGTGGACGGCCATGTCGTCGCGCGAGGAGCAACGGACAATAAAGGCAATATCATCAGCCGCCTCGCCGCGTTCGAGGCGTTTCTCGCCGTGCGTGGCGAGCTTCCCTGCTCCGTCATGTACATTATCGAGGGCGAGGAGGAGATCGGTAGCCCCTCCCTCGTTCCCTTCATTAACGATAACAAGGACATGCTCGCCGCGGACGGCTGCATCTGGGAGGACACTTTCCGGCAGGACGTGCCCGTTCTCTCTCTGGGCAACAAGGGGCTTTGCTACCTTGAGCTGCGCTGCCGCACCGCGAACGTCGATTTTCACAGCAGCCACGCCCAGATTTATGAAAACGCCGCCTGGCGGCTCAATTGGGCGCTCGCCTCGATGAAGGGCCCCGATGAGAAAATCCTCGTCGAGGGATTCTACGACGACGTGCTCCCGCTGACCGAAAAAGAGGAGGAACTCGTCAAGCTGATGAAGCCCTACGACGGCGCCGAGCGGAAAAAGAAATTCGGTCTTCGCCGCTTCGCCCTCGATCTTCCCGACGAGGAACTCCCCCGCCGTCACCTGACGAATCCCTCCTTCAATATCGCGGGAATGGACGCGGGCTATACCGGTGAGGGGGTCAAGACCATCGTTTCGGGCCGGGCCAGGGCGAAGATCGATTGCCGCCTCGTGGTGGACCAGGACCCCGAAAAGATCCGCGGCTGCGTCCGCCGCCATCTCGACCGCCACGGCTTCGAGGATATCGAGGTCGAGCTTCTGTTCAAGTCGCTTCCGGCGAAAAGCGATCCCGAGAGCATCACGGTCAAGGCATGCCAGGCGGCCTCGCGCCGTGTGTATGACGAAGAAGCGGTGATAAATCCATTTGGCAGCGGGAGCACGCCCACCTGGATGGTCATCCGGAACCTGGAAATTCCGCTCGTGGGAACCGGGGTGGGCTACATCACCGCCCGGACCCACAGCGCGAACGAAAACCTCAAGATCGAACACCTGATCGAGGGGGCGAAATACATGGCCGCGATTTGCGAATCGTTCGGAAACGCCTGAAACCAAAAAATTCAATTCAGCCGCCCGCAGGGAAGCCAGGGTAGAGCGGAGAGAGGAAAGGGTGCGATGAAGACGTCAGATCTGTTTGTCCGGGCCCTTGAACAGGAGGGGGTCGAATACATTTTTGGAATTCCGGGAGAAGAGAATCTCGATTTTCTCGATTCCCTCCGAAATTCCCCGATTAAGCTGATCCTCACCCGCCACGAGCAGGGCGCCGGCTTCATGGCGGCGACCTATGGGCGGCTGACCGGAAAAGTGGGCGTCTGCTTGTCCACCCTTGGACCGGGAGCCACCAACCTTGTCACACCCGCGGCCTACGCCCAGTTGGTCGCCATGCCGATCCTGATGATCACCGGCCAGAAACCGATCAAGAAAAGCAAGCAGGGTCAGTTTCAGATCATCGATATCGTTGAAATAATGCGCCCACTGACCAAGTTCACCAAACAGGTCGTGAACGGGAACACCGTCCCCGTCCTCGTTCGCGAGGCCATCCGCATCGCCCAGGAAGAACGCCCCGGAGCCGTTCATATCGAGCTGCCCGAGGACATCGCCTCGGAGGACAGCGATACGGCTACCTTCGATGTCATCAGGGTCCGCCGGCCGGGCGCGGACTCCAAGGTCATCACCCAGGCGGCCAAAATGATCAATGCGGCGAAAATGCCCCTCCTTCTCATCGGCGCCGCCGCCAACCGGAACCGCACCAGCCGGGCGCTCACCGCCTTCGTGGATAAAACGGAAATCCCGTTTTTCAACACTCAGATGGGCAAGGGCGTTATCGACGAGCGGCATCCCAAATTCCTCGGCACCGCCGCCCTGTCCGATCACGACTATCTCCACTGGGCAATTCACAGCGCCGACTTGATCATCAACGTCGGCCATGACGTAATCGAAAAGCCCCCCTTCTTCATGGAGCCCGGCGGAACGAAGGTCATCCACATCAACAACTTCGCATCGAATGTGGACGAGGTGTATTTCCCCCAACTCGATGTCGTCGGAGACATCGCCAGCACGGTCGAGGGCCTGACTGGGC
>JAPYQX010000373.1 GCA_029937135.1 Nitrospinota bacterium | reverse complement strand
TTGCAGCTCCGTGCGGACCGTTCTTTCCGTTCAGGTGTCCCTCGTTGCCTCGACAATCCTGAAGTGGGGCTCAGAGGAGCAGAAAAAAAAATACCTCCCTCGGCTCTGCTCGGCCGAGTGGCTCGGGTGTCTTGGACTGACAGAGCCTGATGTCGGCTCGGACGCCCAGCACATCCGGAGCTTCGCCGAGAAAATTGATGGGGGATGGCGGCTCGACGGGCGGAAAATCTGGATCAGCAACGGCGGCCTCGCCCGGCTCGCGCTCGTCATCACCCAAACCGATCGGGAAAACCCCCGGCGCATGGCGGCTTTTCTCGTCGAAACCGATATTCCGGGATTCACCTCGAAAAACATGCACGGCAAGCTCGGTCTCAGGAGCTCGAACACGGCCGAGCTTTATCTCGATGGGGTAGAGGTTCCGGACGAGGCCCTGCTGGGCGAGGTGGGCGACGGGTTCAAGGTGGTGATGAGCGCACTCGACAACGGGCGCTACTCGGTCGCCGCCGGTTGCCTGGGAATCGCGCAGGCCTCGCTCGAGGCCTCGGTCGCCTACGCGAAGGAGCGCCACACATTTGGTAAACCCATCGCGGCCCATCAGCTCGTTCAGGAAATGATCGCCCGGATGGTGGTGGATATCGACGCCGCGCGCCTTTTGGTCTACCGCGCGGGCGAGCTCAAGAACGCGGGAGCGCCCAACACCAAGGAAACCTCGATCGCGAAATATTTCGCGAGTGAGACGGCGGTCCGGTGCGCCAACGATGCGATACAGGTTCACGGGGGCATGGGCTACAGCAACGAGTTCCCGGTCGAGCGCTACATGCGCGATGCCCGAGTGGCGACCATCTACGAGGGCACCAGCCAGATTCAAAAGCTCATCATAGCGGGATACGAGACGGGAATCCGCGCGTTCAGCTAGGGGGCGGGTAGCCCCGCCATCAGGTTGAAATCCGACAACAATATCGCATTTTATTCGTAAGTCATTGAAATAAATAGTTTTAAATATTTCAGGCGCGTTCGCGGCCAGGCCCCGAACCCGAAGCGCATTTTGTTCTTGAAATTCTCCGCCGGAAACGGTAATTCTCGGACACACACGCTCGTTTCGTTTTCTTCAACCTGATCGAGGTGGCCATGTCGGAGGCCGGGGAAACCCTCTTGCGGACATCGCTTTACGATACCCATGTCCGCCTGGGGGCGAAGATGGTCCCCTTCGCGGGCTACGAGATGCCCGTCCAGTACACGGGGGTCATCGAGGAGCACAAAGCCGTCCGCGGGGCGGCGGGGCTGTTCGATATCAGCCATATGGGCGAATTCGAGGCCAAGGGGCCGGGAGCGGCGGATTTTCTCGACGGGCTCCTGACGAACAACATCAAAAAGCTCGAGGTCGGGAAGGTCCTCTATTCGGCGATGTGCCGCGAGGAGGGCGGTATCGTGGACGACCTCACCGTCTACCGCCTCGGGGCGGAGCGGTTTATGACAGTCGTGAACGCCTCGAACATCGAAAAAGACTGGGAGTGGATGGCCGCCCGCAAGGGCGCGGACTGCGATTTCAGGAACCTGAGCGATGAGACGGCCCTTATCGCCCCCCAGGGCCCGGCGGCGGCGGAAATCCTCGCCGATTTAATTCCCGGCGGCGGGAATCTGGAGGCCATCGCTTACTATACCGCCTCGGAGCGTGAGGTCGCCGGGCGAAAAATACTCGTTTCGCGTACAGGATACACGGGCGAGGACGGCTTCGAGCTCTACCTCGCGGCCGGGGATGCTCCCCATGTCTGGGAGGCGCTTCTTTCGGCCGGGGCGGGCCGGGGGATGCTCCCCTGCGGCCTCGGGGCAAGGGACACCCTCAGGACCGAGATGAAATTCGCCCTCTACGGGAACGATATCGACGAAACGACGAATCCGCTCGAGGCGGGTCTTGGCTGGGTGGTGAAATTTAAGGCGGGGGATTTCGTCGGGCGCGAGCGTCTACTCCGGATAAAGGAGGAGGGGCCGTCCCGGAAACTCGTCGGGATCGAGATGCTGGACCGGGGCATCCCGAGGCACGGGGCGCCGATTCTGGCGGGCGGGGAGCCGGCCGGCGCCGTGACCAGCGGAACAATGGGCCCCTCGCTTGGCAAAGCCATCGGCATCGGATACGTTCCCATTTCCCATGCAGGGGTGGGAAGCGAGGTCGAGGTGGACATCCGGGGAAAGCGCCGCGCGGCGAAAGTCGTCAAAACGCCCTTTTACCGGAAAAAATAGGGCACCGGAAAAGTAGGGCCGGCCTTCGTGGCAGGAACCAAAAATTCAGGCATGAACCTATCCGTCATTCATCTTGGGAGGTAGCGGAGACAATGGAATATCCTCAAGGGCTCAAGTATTCCCGCGAGCATGAGTGGGTGAAGGTTGAAGGAAACGTCGCGACTATCGGGATCACCGATTTCGCGCAGTCCGAGCTGGGCGATGTGGTCTACGTCGAGCTTCCCGAAGTCGGCTCCGAGGTGGAGGCGAACAATACCTTCGGCGTCGTCGAGTCGGTCAAGGCGGTTTCGGATCTTTACGCCCCGGTAACCGGTACGGTGGCCGAAGTGAACGACCAGCTCAACGACACACCCGAACTCGTCAACAGCGATCCGTTCGAGGAGGCCTGGATGCTTCGGATCGAGATGAGCGACGCCTCGGAACTGGACGGGCTGCTCCACGCCGACGAGTACAAGGCGTTTGTCGAGGAGGAAAGCGCCTGATTCCGGCGCGGCATTAAAAAGCAGCGGGCCGCGTTGCAGGGGGCTTCTCGCGTCCGTGTTTCGCCCGGCCGCGGATAACCGCGGCGGATTTCGTCATGCCCAGTTTTTTCGTCAAGCCCGGTTAAGGAC